>JBKKBQ010000213.1:0-10319 GCA_046714015.1 Nitrospira sp. | reverse complement strand
CCGGTCTGACTGAATTCTGGATTGACGGCGTAGACAAATCCTCGGGCTTTGATGGTAAACGCCGTCTGGCCCCAGGAATTGGGGATAAACTTCATCACGCGGAGACTGGGTTCGAACACCATGTCTTTACCATGTCCAAAGACAGACGTGTCGAGAACAGGTTGCGATGGATCCCCGTCGAGGCTCGATCGGCGCGTGGCAGAAAACAGAGTGGCGTTGTCCGTGTAAAACAACGACCCGCCCCCGGTCGCAGACCATTCGGCCAGGACGAGGGATGGCGTGTTCAGCAGCAGGAGGCCCGCTACCATGAGCTTTACAATAAACGACTGATTCCGGCACAGGGGAACAATCGGAGATGAGAAACGTGACATGGTCAAAAGAGTTGGATTTGAAACCAGCTGACCGGTGAGGACCTGGCAGATCTACCGATGGCCTCGAACTCCGACCTACCGCTGTGCCCCATACAGTATCGCCTGATCGGGAACCAGCATCGCCATGGGAGCCGGCCGTCTTCTCCCTGACGAGGCCGCCTCGGGCGCTAAAAATTTCGGCCACTGTACAGTCAGCCCGATCCAGTTTGCAAGGGATATTACGGCTAATGTATGAACTAAACCGACAGGTCAGTGGCCGCCCTTAGGGCCAACAGGGAGCCAGGAGTCAGGGTTTGGCACCTTTCTTCCCAAAATATTCCTGGCGGCTGACGGCGACGTCGGACACGAACATGACGCCGGAATGCCGCTCGAAGAGGGGGCGGAGGCCGGCGAGAATCGGCCCGACTTTCTCTTCCGGAACGACCGTCATAATCATCTCAAGGCTTTCCTGTTCGCTGAACATAAAGTGCGCCTCGCGCACGCTGTGATGACCTTTCCCTGACACATTGCCGATGATGGTGTAGCCGGTGGCCATGACGCGGTCGAGTAACTCGGTCACGAATGGCCGGTGTTCTCCCCCTACAATCACGCGAATTTCCTTCATCGGGTGCAACGTCAAACTCATCAGTAGTTCTCCTTTCCCCGCTAGTTTTCGATCCCCGCTCGAACAGAGGCAGTTTCTAACGGTATGATGGTCGGATGCCACGTCCCATCGGGACGGTAACGATACCAAACCTGATCGTTCGGGTCGAGGGCGACCAGATGTACCCACTCGTTGTGATAGAAATGCCGTAATACTTCGTGTCGGGCGATCAGCCTGTCGATCCGTTCGCGCGGCGCTTCAATGATCGTCAGTAACCGCATCGGCTCGTGATAGGGCCCTTCGCCGCTCATGACGGTTTGTCGAGCCAGTCCAAGCCGGAGGTCGCTCCAAGGTCCGGACATGATACCCAACCGTCCCACCACGTTGTGATAGATTTTGCTCCCGCTGCCATACACCTCATTATCGACTGTGGAGAAATAATGTTCCATGTTGATCCATTGCGCGACGACCTGAGGCGCTGTGAGCAACACTTCAAGCAGGCGATTGCTCGGATCTTCTCGATAATCGTATGAGTGCAGGAAAACACGCCCACCCAGGTCCAGGCCTTTCGTCAGCTTCCGCTGCCCGATCAAGAAGGACGTATTGTTTGAGAGGCCCCATTCCGGTCTGACTTGACTCCAGTCGACGCTCCGCCGGCGGACATGCGCCTCGGCCGCCTCTTTGAGAACCTGTTGGATGTCGGGAAAACGCGCACAGCGTTCTTGACTGGTGAGGGCGGAGGCTTCTTTGAGGTCTTCTTGGAGGCGGGTCAAGTCCGCCCGATGGGTCGGCGGGACATCCTCCAGATCAACGAGGTGGATCTCGTCGGTCGTCGTGTCCATCTGGCCGGCAAGAAAATGTGTGTCGGATGGAATATCAATGCGGGTCTTCCGCAAACGATCTCTGACGTGTTGATTGTTCGCCATCATGGCCAGGACACGCGCATTGGGCTTGCCCTCATTGCCGCCGCAGGCCCCGCAATCGAGCGCCGATTCGTACGGATTATTGTCCGATGTGCTCCCATGAGCGCAGAACAGGACGAGTCGCGCGAAGTTTTTGGTCAGTCCCATCATACGGAGTGCGGTGTCGACCGTCAGGACCTGCTCGTCCAAGGTAAACCCGGTCCTGGTGAGCCGTTCTTTATGCCGTGACGCCGATCGCGCCGTCAGATCGTATTGCCGTCGCAGGGTATCGACAAACGCATTGATCGCCTCAGGTGTGAGTCCGGCTCGCTCGATTTCTTCGGCGGCGATCGGCGGCTCCGGGTCTTCTTCCACCGTCAGCGCGCGCTGGCGCAAGCCTTCGACGAGCGCGGGGGTGATCCCTGAGCCGCGAAGCCCGAGTTGCTCGTGCAAGGCCTCCCTAATCACGGCTTGTTGTTCAGCTTCCAGCATCTCCGCGGTTTCACCTGGGGCCAACTTGCCTATGGTCAGGGTGGTGGCTAGAGACGGTACGAATAGGTGTCTCAACCAGGCGGTCCAGCGTTGATAGAGCACCGGGACCAATGTCTTGCCGAAAATCGGCAGACTGTAAAACCAGCCCAGCGATTCCACCATGACGTAAGGGGTCACGACATTTTCTTTCAGATCGTGCAAGAGCGTATGACCCGCATGTACCCACTTGGTCCGCGCCGCGTGCCGCGATACCTTATCATCAAAGTAGCTTCGCGGAATCTCCCGCACCTCGTTCTTCGCCCGCATGATCACCGGGAACTGTTCCGTATCATGTTCCTTTCCCCAGGCCCGATAGCGGATGAAGGCGGCAAAGAAGCCGGCGAAGCCGTAGGTCTCGTGTGGGCCGACCGATTCCAGATGCCGGCGGAACGGTTCGGAGCGCACGTCGATGCAGTAGACCGATTGTGAGTACGGGCGCGTCGTCTCAGAAGGAGAGGTGTTCGTCGCGTGCCTGCGCAATTGTCCCAACAACAGTTCCTGATAGCCGGCCTCCAGGGCTTTGAGCCATACCGGTCCATGGTCCGATTCCGGGAAGGCCTCCATCCAGTCGACGACCTGCTTCAAGTCGGCGGGAGGGCTTTCAACGAGCGTGGTTGCATCAATGCTCAATGAATGCGCCAGTGCGAGGAGCCGTCGTGCGGCGCCACGACGAGCGGCCGCTTGCAGTCGAGGAATGACTTCCGCATGGTACCGTGAGAGGATATTGCTCCAGCTTTGCCCTTTCCGATGCGAGAGCCGGTCGACCTCCTCGGCATAGAGGGCGGGCAACCGTCCGGCCACCCGCTGCCGCCGAAGATAATATTCTTCGGGATAGTCGCGCATGTAGGACGTCACGTCCTCGTATCGTCCCTCGATGCCGAGATAGTCTTTGCAAGCCTGTCGGACTAATTCACGCGCGTACCAGAGACGAATCGCCAGAAACTTCACCAGGCCGACGGGGTGCGCTTGCTGCCAGGGGTAGTCACGTTCTTCTGCGCGCCATTTGATGAAGCCGGCCCAGCCCGGCAGCGCAGTCAATTGTAATGATAAGTAGTCTTGGAGTAGTTCAGCGGGAATCCCAAGCGCGTCCAGGCTTTCGAGGAGCGCGTCTTCCGGATAGTCCGGCAACTGCTCGATTTTTTTGCTACTGTCTTTGATCCCGCAGGGAGACCATTCGTGAGAGGCCATGGCCTTCCAGGCTTCATACAGACCCTTTTCACGCCCCGGCATGACCCATGTGGCATGGCCCTCGTCCAGGAAGGCCCCGCACCACTTGATCATTTGCTCGTTGATCTGTTGGACGATCTGTGTGCCGAGCGTGTCGTCGCACCAGTGCGAAAGCGTGAGCCATCGGCACAGCGCGGCTTGATTCTCATCCACGACTTTTCGGATTCGATCGTCCAGTGAAAAAGGAAGAAGGACGCACTCCAGCTTACGGGCGAGTGTGTCGATCAATGGCCGGGCGGGATCTTCCAGTTGATCGTCAAGCGGTTCCATAGCCGGCGCGCACAGTCCTTCAGCCAGACAGGCGCGTAAGACTGAGCCATGCGTGACGGTGTGCGATCCGATGGTCACATACTTATCGACGACTCGCGGCTTGAGCGCGTCATCGAGATGAACGGACTGGATTCGACCGGTCTTGAGGTACGCACGGTACAGATGGTTGGGCAGATAGCCGTTGCCGCCCATGAACTGCTTCCCACGCTTGACGGCTTCTTCAAACGGCAAATACTCGATACTGTGCAATGGATAGTGCTGGACGAAGGTCCGCATCGGCCAGTACTGCGCAATGACTTCCCCCGCAAGGCGGACGACCCCGCGCAATTCCATGCGCCTGGATTCAAGATCAGGAATGTGCCCTAGCGGTTCCATGTGAGAGATCGCTCCATGGCGTCGGTCTTATCCGGGGTCTGCTTCGACGTATACAAGCCGGTCGGTGCCAAACCAAGCGCCAGCAAAGTCAGCACAACAATCAACAGCGAAGTAAATTCCGGATGCCGGAGATCGGCATAGCGTAAATCCGGCCGGCGGGCGCCGAAGAGCAACTGTTGCACCAGCTGCATGATGTACCACGAGGCGGCAAGCCAGGCCGTGAGCGCGATGAACAGGCCGACCGTCGAAGAGGGCGGTGCGGTCAGCAGCAATCCCATGAATCCTGCGAACACCCCGAAGGGTGGGATTCCCATCGCCGCAAGACCCAAGAGGGAAAGTAGGACCGCATATTTGGGCATCGCCGCGGCCAGGCCGCTGATGGCCTGCGGGTCCACATCGTCGCCGTATCTCGTGCGGATAACCTGCCAGGCCACCAACAGTCCGCCGGTGGCGAGGCCGACTGCTCCGGCCAGTACGGCCGCACGCGGCGTCGCCTGGTGGACTCCAGCCACAAACCACCAGAGGATCGAAAAGAAGGAGACGCTGCCGTACCCGACCAAAAGGCGGACCCGCGACTGGGCCAACGCCTTGATCGCGCCGTACAGGGAGCTGATCAGGGCTAAGAAGCTGACGACTCCAACGAATTCGTTCGGCATCGTCGGCATCGCAGTCGCCAGTCCGTGAAGGCCAAGTACGGGCAGCAGCAACACCACGAACGACGGCAAGCTACCCGGCAGCCTGGTCAGCGCCGTGAGGTATCCGTCATGAAAAGGCATGAGCGGTAACAGAATGGCACAGGTCGCCAAGGATGCCACCGATGAGGTGGGCGGTCCACCTGCGAGAGAAAGGGCCGCACCGCCGACCCCGACCCCGAAGGAGCCGATGCCCCACCAGGAGATGGGCCAGAGCGTGGTGTGATGACGGTAGAGGAGGAACATGATGACGAGCATGAGCGCAATCAAGCAGAGTGGGCCGAACACATTCCCGCCGGTGAGCACGGCCATGCCCAAGCCGAGAAAGACCAAGGTCATGGTCCAGGAGAGCCGATGGTGCTCGTGAACCGGCTGGCCTAATGCGGACACCACGGCGGCGAGCGGCAGCAAATAGAGCGGTAAGAGACCATCGGGCGGAGTCGGCAGCCGGTGCGCAGCCCCAACGGCCAACGCAAGGCTGACGACGGACGAGATGATCGCACACATCTTTACGCGGTAGGGGTCGGACCAACAGGCCAGACAGGCGAGCGCACCCGCGAATGGAATCCCGGCGAACAGCCATGGGATGAACAGGTCCGTCATCGAGACCACCCTCGTTCCAGCTTGTCGATCCGATGAACCAGCTGAGCGCTTCTCGAGCCGATCAGTTGGTAGAGCTCATCGGCATAGATCCGATTTAGGAACACCGCGTAGAGTCGAATCCTCATGCCTTCAATCCAGGCCGGCATCCTGACCGTCCGGCCGTGCGCATCCATGTACAGGTAAGTCCAGCCGAGGATCGTCACGAGCGCGGCCATCGCGACAATGACGTCGAAGAGCCAGTCCGGGAGATCGGCGGCCTTGAAATACGACGCCACCTCTTCCGGGTTGGGTTATAGTAAATAAGTGAACGACTCTACCGCGAACAGATAAACGAACACGATGAACAGGAGCGTCAGCAGCATGATGGCCGACACTTTCCACGACGCCACGGCACGAAGTCGTGTGAGCGTCAAGATCGCTTGCGATGAGGTGATCCAGATGAAAAAGAGGATAATGACGGTGCCCTGGGATTCCAGCAATGGGATGCGCAGGACTCCGTGGGTGACCAATAAGATAAGCAGCGGAATAAAGAGTGTCGTCACAAACCCGGTCGACCAAGTCAAGCGAGAAAACCCCACCTCTGCGTCGGCATGGTCCATATGGGGAAAATGCGGTTCCTGTCGCGCCTTATGAATGATATTTCCACAATTGAGAAAGACCGTGGCTTTGAAGAGACCGTGGGCGATCAAGTGGAACACGGCCAGGGAAAAGGCGCCCAAGCCGCATTCCATGATCATGTAGCCCATCTGTCCGATCGTCGAGAAGCCGAGCGTCTTCTTAATGTCGTTTTGCGCCAGCATCATCGTTGCGCCGAGAGCGGCCGTCAGGGTTCCGATGACGAAGGCGATATGCAGGGTGGTGGAGCTCATCCCGAAGAGCGGAGCGAGGCGGTTGATGAGAAAGCCTCCTGCGTTGATGATACCTGCGTGCAGCAATGCGTGGACCGGCGTAGGGGCGAAGAGCGATCCCGGCAGCCACAGATGCAGAGGAAACTGCGCTGATTTGCCTATCGCGCCGATAAAGAAGAGGAAGGTCACCGCAGTTACGGCGCTGACATCCATCCCCGGCAGAATCGAAAGGGTCATGGGTGTGGCGGCCGCTCTGGCAAATAACTCGTGGAATTCGATGGTGCCGTAGAGCTGATATGCCAGAGCAATGCCTGCAAGAAACGCCATATCGGCGACACGCAACAGCGCAAATGTCTTGAACGCGCCGGCCAATGTGCCGGGGTGGACATGGTTGTGCGCGAGCAGGTAGAGCAGGTAGCTCAGCAGCTGCCAGAACAGAAACAGCATCATGAGGTTTCCGCTCGAGACCATGCAGATCAACACGAAGTCGGTCAGGCATATCAACGCGAGATACCGGCGTGCATGACGATCCTGGTACATGTAACTCGTCGAGTAGCAGTAAATGATGGTGCTGACGCCCGTAATCAACGTCATCATGACCGCGCTCAGTCGGTCGACATAGAAACCGATGGGAATAATGAAGGAGGTGACGGAGGCAGGATCGTAGAACCGAACGGTGATAGGACCCTGCGATGTGACCAGGATCAGCGCGCCGATGGCGCCTAGGAATGCCAGACCGATGGGATAGGCGGCCGCCTTCGCGCGGGTGGAGCGCGGCGTATCACCGCCGATCATCACGATGCCGGCGGCGATGAGCAGCAGCAGCGGGACGAATAGTACGAGCGACAGGAGCACGTCATTCCCACGTATAGTTGAAAAGCGTTGTTCTTTCTCTCAGTCCGACGATGGGCACACCTCCCGCAACGATGGGAGGCTAACCATTAATACGATGTTTCCATATTCGTCAACCAGGGACTGATCGCGACCCCTGCTCATGCGCCCATGCGGATGAGGAGCCTATGTCCGGCAACTGCGTGTCGTCAAGCCAGTGTCGGTCAAATCGAACGTTCTTGGGCGCGTTTATCTAAGCGCTGAATGGCAGATGTCAGGATGTGAGCCACTCGATATAAGACCGCGTCCACATAGAGTCGATTCAGAAACAGCACATAGAGGCGGATTCGGACGCTGTCGAGCCACGCCGGCGTCCACACGGTCCGGCCATGGGCCCGCATGTAGAGATAGATCCATCCCCCAATCGTCACCATCGTCGATACCACGAGAAGGAGGTCGAAGAGCCAGTCTGCGAGGTCCCCGGCTTTGAAGTACGAGGCCACTTCCTCCGGGTTTGGGTACAGGAATGCCGTAAACGATTCAACGGCAAACAGATAGACAAATACGATGAACAGGAGTGTCACCAACATCGCCGCGGAGACCTGCCAGGAAGCAACGGCCCGCAATCGAGTCAGCGTCAGGATCGCTTGGGAAGACGTGATCCAGATGAAAAAGAGAAAGATCACGGTGCCCTGGGATTCCAGCAGCGGGATCCGTAACACGCCGTGAGTCGCGAGCAGGATGAGTAGCGGGATCAGCAGGGTCGTGAGAAACCCCGTTGTCCAGGTCAGGGGCGAATAGCTTCCTTCGTCCCTCTCGTGTCCTGAATGAGGGAGGACCGGTTCATGTCTTGCCTTGTGAATGACATTCCCGCTGTACAAGAACACCGTCGCCTTGAACAAACCGTGAGCGATCAAGTGGAACACAGCCAACGAGAAGGCGCCCAAACCGCATTCCATGACCATGTAGCCCATTTGGCCGATCGTCGAAAAGCCGAGCATGTTCTTGATGTCGTTTTGCACCAGCATCATGGTTGCGCCGAGGATGGCCGTCAGTGTCCCGATCACGAGGGCGATGTGCAGAGTGGTCGAGCTCATTCCGAACAGCGGGGCCAGGCGGTTGATGAGAAAACCCGCGGCATTGATGATGCCCGCGTGCAGTAAGGCCGTCACAGACGTCGGGGCATAGAGATACCGGGGAAGCCAGCCGTAAAATGGAAACTGAGCGGACTTACTCATTCCGCCGACAAGGAGCAGCAAGGTGACCGCCGTCGCGCCGTTGAGTTCGACACCGGGGAACAGGGACACGGTGGCCGTCGATTGTGTAGCCGCGGCAAACAGATCAGGAAATTCCAACGTGCCGTACAGCGAGTACGCCAGCACGGTCCCACCTAAGAACGCGACATCACCGACCCGCAAGAGCGTGAAGGTACGAAACGCGCTTTTCAGCGTCTCTTGATGGCTATGGTTGTGGACGAGGAGGTAGAGGAGGTAACTCAGCAATTGCCACAGCACAAACAGCATCAGCAAGTTCGCGCTGGACACCATGCAGAGGAGGACAAACACGGTCAGCCCGATCAAGGCGAGATACCGTCGCTCGTGCAAATCTTGGTACATATACTCGACAGAGTAGGTATAAATGATCGTGCCGATGCCCGAGATCAACACCATCATGACCGCGCTCAACCGGTCGACGTATAGGCCGATTGGAACGGCTAACACGGTGGACGCCACCGGATCGTACAGACGAAGCACAATCGGGCCTTCCGTGGCCACCGCGTACAGCGTGGCGATGGCGCCGCAGAAGGCCATGCCGATCGGCCAAGCGGCGATCTTCGCGCGGGCGTGGCGTGTGGCCTCGTGACCGACGCCCACGATAAGAGCGGCGAACAATGGAAGCAACGGCACCAGCAACACAGCGGACATCATCACCTCTACCCGGATGCTGAAAAAGGCCGCCAGCGGAGTTCTCGCATCGCTCCGAGGCTCAACGTACCCCCGGGGCCAGAGCTGCCACAGCAGCTCGGGGCGGGCTGGTGAAATACCTACGCCTCACCTCTAAGACACTGGGCGCTCACCGACTCGCGCCCGTCCGCAGACGTAACGCTCATTATTCTTCGCGTCGCGGACCTCGCTGTGGCCTTGTTCGGTGAAATGCGCGTCTTGGCGCGCAGGGTGGGCGGGTGAGAACGAAGGCCTTTTTGAACATCCTGCGAGGGATTGTCATTCGATTTGAGACCTTCTATGGTTGTGTTTTGCAGCCAGGGAAATTTTTTTTAAACAGCCTGTTAATCAGCTCACGGTAAGAGGGCAGGGGCGCCGCCGGTGAAATGTCCCTTCTGCGATGAACTTGAAGATAAGGTCGTCGATTCTCGCATGGCCAAGGAAGGCGAGGTCATTCGTCGCCGCCGGGAGTGCCTTGGTTGTAAACGTCGCTATACCACGTACGAGCGAGTCGAGGAAATTCTTCCCGTTGTCGTGAAAAAAGACGGTCGCCGCGAGTCGTTTGACCGCAATAAGATTCTCGTCGGTCTGAAAAAGGCCTGTGAAAAACGGCCGATCAGTATCGGCACGATCGAAGCTGTCACCGACCGGATCGAAAAACGGATTCAGGAGATGGGCGAGACGGAGATTGAAAGCCGGGTCGTCGGTGAAGAAGTCATGAAGGAGTTGCATCTGCTGGATCAGGTCGCCTATGTCCGGTTTGCCTCCGTATACCGTGAATTTAAGGACATCGACCAGTTTATGGACGAGTTGAAAACGCTCGCTCAGCACCGTCGCGAACGGTAACACGCAACTCCTGGCCCGTCATTTCTCTCTCTCCCGGCCTCGTTAGCCCGCATTATTCGTGACAGTTCGTAGCGAAATTGCGAAGTCGCATTGCGAGGGGCGAGCCTGCCCGCCGAAGGCTCGTCGCAGCCGCTAATTCGCGATTGCAGTAGAAGCGTTCATGAATAATACGGGCTAATCTCCATCCGATTCGACGTTCGCCCGTTGTGGACGACAAGCCGTGCGTAGGAGGTGCAGAACCGATGAATGAGCCGCTCCCCCAGCAGCGTGCTCGGCGGAACCAGCCGACCTCTGGAG
>JBKKBQ010000212.1:0-3003 GCA_046714015.1 Nitrospira sp. | reverse complement strand
GCCCGTCCGCAAACGTGACGCTCATTATTCTTCGCGTCCCGCACCTCGCTGCGCCCTTGCCCGTGGAACGGCGCGTCTTGGCGCGCCAGGGTGGGCGGGTGAAAACGAAAGCCTTTTTGCGCATCCTGCATGGCTGTTCAGCATCGTCTCAACCTCGATATCCATGACGGCTACAGAGGTCAGAATGACTTTTTCCGCAGCCTGTGAGAAGGGCGACTGATCGGTGTCGGTGCTTGTCGTCGCTCATTCAGAACCCTGCGGTTACCGTTAGAAAGGCACCGAGCCAAGGTAAGAAAATTCGGTGGCCATCGTTCGGGTAAATTCGGGTTGAGGCGCTCTCCGGCAGGCACAGCCGATCAACTCGATGAGGTGGGGCAACTCGAACGGTTTCTCGACGCATGCGAATGTTCCTTCGAGCAGATCCTTTTGGCCATAGAAGCGATGATCGCCGGACATGAGAATGATCGGGGTGTCGGGCCACAGCGAACGGCTTGTCTCTAGGAATTGCAAACCGTTGAGTCGAGGCATCTGGTAGTCGACCAGAACCACATCAAACCGTCGCTTGGTCATAGCCTCCAGACCTTCAACTCCGTCGGAGGCGGAGTAGACATTATAGCCGGCATCTGAAAGCGCCATGCTCGTGAGATAACGAACGTCATTCGCATCATCGATGACCAGGATTCGTTTTCCATAGCCTTGCATCACCCACCTCCTTGTGGTGTGTTATCCGGCTTTTTCAATAACAATTATCCGCATTCTTTTAGCAATAACCGTTCTCGCTCAATGTGTTAGCCAGTCAGGATGTAAAAGCCGATTCTTCATGGGACTTTTCTTCCATGGACAATCGTTCCTCTTCCGATTGAGAGGACAAGGTGTCCAGGCGTGGATAGCCTGTCCGAGGACCATTGATGAAACCGTATTGACGGAGTTTTCTGAGCAAGGTCTTCCGATGGATCCCGAGTATGGCCGACGAACGACCCAAGTCCCAGTTGTGATGCTTGAGGACGCGAACAATGTGGTCGCGTTCCAGCTCTTCCAATGTCATCCATCCGCGGGCATGGTCGGCTTCCTGCGCGGTCGCCGCACGTACCGCGACCGGGAGATCTTCCGGACAGAGAATGGGATGGGGGGTCAGCGCCACCGCCCGTTCGATCGCGTGTTCCAATTCTCGGATGTTGCCAGGCCACCAGTACCGAGTGATGACCTTCATGGCATCGGTTGAAATCCCGGTTACCGGTTGGGGTTTTGCGGCGCCGTACATTTGAACGAAATGCTCCGCCAGAAGCGGCACATCCTCCATCCGTTCGCGCAGCGGGGGAATGTTGATAGCCACCACATTCAATCGGTAGTACAGGTCTTCACGGAATGTGCCCGCTTTCACCAGGGCACTCAGATCTTTTTTGGAAGCCGCGATGATCCGCACATCCACATTCATCGGTGTCGTGCTTCCGACGCGGCGGATCTCACGCTCTTGAATCACACGCAGCAACTTTCCCTGCAACGTGGCAGACAAGTCGGTCACCTCGTCCAGAAAACAGGTTCCCTGATGGGCCTTTTCAAGGAGTCCTTTCTTCACGCCCACGGCGCCGGTAAAGGCTCCCCGCTCATGGCCGAACAACTCTGATTCGAGCAATGTTTCAGTCAACGCCCCGCCGTCCACCGTGACAAACGGTCCGGCCTTCCTGGTGCTGTTGGTATGAATAGCCTGAGCGAGGAGTTCCTTGCCCGTGCCGCTCTCACCCTGCAAGAGCACCGTGCTGTCCGTTCGCGAGACCCGAGCGATGGATTTATAGACCTGCACCATCGCCGGACTACTCCCGACGAGATTATCGAATCGGTACCGATCGCGAAGTTGGTCCTTGAGGTCCTGGTCTTGGCGGGAAACCTGCGTATGTTCGAGCGCTCGGTGGACCACCAAGCGAACATCATCCAGCATGAACGGCTTACTCAGATAATCAAACGCTCCGGCCTGAATGCCGTCCACCGCCGTCTTCAAGGAACCATACGACGTCATCAAGATCACCGGCATGTCGTGCCCGCGGGAACGCAGTTCCGAAAGCAGGCTCAATCCGTCGAGCTCCGGCATATGGATGTCGGACATGATGAGATCCGGCGAACGTTGAGCCACCATGCCGGGGACCGCATTGGCACTCGTGGTGGTGGCTACCTCGTACCCTTCCTCCGAGAGCACCCCCCGAAGCAACGACAAGGTTTCTGGATCATCGTCCACGACGAGGATGAGGGGAACGTGTGCCATATCGATGACTCCTATGCGTAGAAGGTCAATAGATGCGCCGAGTGTGCGAACTCGTCGCGCCATTCACGGCCATACGAGCGCCGCGAGTTGGATGAGGTCATGAAAAAGGCGGAAATTGAACGTCGCCCAGGTGACTGATTCTCCCTTTCGGGACAAATTGTCCTGCGATCGGTCCGGCCCACTCGATGATCTTTTAGAAAGTCCGCTTGTAATTTCGGCAACTTAGCAGCTTTGTGCGCGGTGGCAGTCTTCCTGCTTATACGCCAAGGCAGAGGTGAACAGCGCAATTCACGTGGCGGATGGAAATCAGCCACAACTGAAAGAGGGGAGAGGCCAACATGACATGCACACGCTGTGGAGGGTTGAAAGTTCATGATTACTTTTATGGAGCAACGGAATACTTTGCTTGGCAATGTCGTGGTTTCCGCTGTCTCAACTGCGGTTCGGTTACGAACATTCAACCTATCGAACAGACGCCCGACCATCGACCAGCCCCCAAGATGACTCGAGAAAAGCGCGGGCACAATGTCATGGCGATCTCAGCCTCTCGAAGGTGATATCCGCTCAGGAAAACGTCCGGTACCGATGGACGGAGTTGGTTTCGCGCTGACCAGTGTGGGTACGATTGCGACAGAGCCAGTCTCATCAAGCGTGAAACCAACCCATCTTGCATGGGTCGCGAAATACATCGCATATCCATTCCTGCTCATGTGTCCTCTTAATCTGCTCGATCTCGACGGTAAAAC
>JBKKBQ010000211.1:0-4803 GCA_046714015.1 Nitrospira sp. | reverse complement strand
GGAAAGTTCTTCTGCACCTCCTACTTCTACCTCACGGATGACCGACAGAAGACCACCAAGGTCTACGATGTGTTCGCATACGCGACGTTGGCACATGGCGACAAGGCAAAAATCGGGGGGAAAGCATGAACGCGAAACACCTCTTTAAACATGTGATAATGGGCCTCTGCGGGGTGGCGACGCTGGCGTTCACGCCGGTTCTCGATATCACCCCTGCATTCGCTCACGGAGAGCGCTCGCAGGAGCCGTTCCTGCGGATGCGCACCGTGAATTGGTATGACACCGAGTGGGTTGGGAAGTCGACCAAGGTCAATGATCTGACAGAGCTGAGAGGGAAGTTCCATCTGTCAGAGGACTGGCCGCGCGCGGTTGTCAAACCAACCCGGACGTTCCTCAACATCGGTTCTCCCAGTTCGGTCTTTGTCCGTCTCAGCTCGAAGGTAAATGGGACGCCCATGTTTGTTGCGGGTCCCATGGAAATTGGTCGGGATTATGAGTATGTGGTTGTATTGAAAGCCCGACTCCCGGGCCACCATCACATTCATCCAATGTTTGCAGTCAAGGATGCAGGTCCAATCGCAGGACCAGGTGGATGGATGGATATCACGGGTCGGTATGAGGACTTCACCAATCCGATCAAGACACTGACCGGTGAGACGTTCGACTCGGAAACGATGGGTACCGCGACTGGAATCATGTGGCACCTGTTCTGGGCAGCCGTGGCCATCTTCTGGGTCGGTTTCTTCATGATCAGGCCGATGTACTTGGTCCGGGCCCGGGTGCTCGCAGCGTATGGGGATGAGATTCTACTTGACCCCATCGATCGCAAGGTCGGAACGGCGGTGTTGCTCTTCACATTGACGGTCGTCGTGGTCGGGTATCTGGCGGCAGATGCCAAGCACCCTGTGAGCGTGCCGCTCCAGGCCGGTGAGACAAAGGTCAAGCCGATGCCGATCAAGCCGAACCCGTTCGTGGTTGATGTCACTCATGCCGAATACGACGTCCCAGGCCGTGCCTTGCGCATGACTCTTCGTGCGACCAATAACGGTACCGAGCCTGTGACTATCGGTGAATTCACGACCGCAGGCATACGGTTTACCAACAAGATGGGGGCTACAAAACTCGATCCAAACTATCCAGCAGAGCTGGTCGCTGCGGCCGGTTTGACGATGGATAACGAAGCCCCGATTCTGCCTGGTCAGACTGTCAACATCAAGATCGAGTCCAAGGACGTTCTCTGGGAAGTGCAGCGGTTGGTGGACATTCTCCACGACCCGGATCAGCGCTTCGCAGGATTGTTGATGTCCTGGACAGACAAGGGTGAGCGGCTCATCAATCCAATCTGGGCGCCTGTTCTCCCGGTCTTCACAAGACTGGGAGCCTAGAGTAACGCGTATCTAGCAAGACGCCGATCCGCCCCCATCGCAAGATGGCAAGGTGGATCGGCGTTTTTGTTTCTTCTCCCCAGCGGTTTCACCTCGCCCTTACCCCTTGCATAACCTTCTCGTTCCCTGTGCTCTCTTAGGAATGCACATGCATCCTCACTCAGACGCACCACTCTTGACCTAAAACAATTTCTTGGCAATTTCTTAGAGATAGGATCGTCGCCTCCCCACAACTTGCCCGTCTTGCACTGGTCCTGTATGATGTCACCGCTCTGATGGTGATCCAGCTCAGAAAGCCCTGCTGTTTCTCTGGATGGCTCAGTATCTATATTCCTTCGTGATAAACTCTGTTTGACCCCATGGATACCCCTTCGAGGACCCATCCCCTACGGCTTTTCGACACCATCGGCCGCATTGCCATCCGACATTTCCCTCAGGCAGGTGGGCTCAATACTCATCGGATGCGGGACTATGGAATTGCCGCCTTTACCTTCTTCAGCGTGGCGGTCAGTTTCTTGTTGGAGATCAGCGCAAGCGTCGAGCGGCAACAGTTACTTGGGGCGTTCGCATGGATGTTTCTTGGCGCCTTGTTGCTCGACGAGAATCGGGAAACTAAGGCTCAGGTCATCATCGCCGTGCTCTTTGCTACCGTTGGTGAGCATTTTGCTTCTATTTACATGGGGGGCTACACGTATCGGTTCGAAAATATTCCGGCCTATGTTCCGCCCGGTCATGGGATGGTCTATCTGACGGCCGTGGCGCTCGCACGATCCGGGCTGTTCGTTCGTCATCCCGGAAAAATCGCCCTTTTCGTCGTGGGAGTATGGGGTACCTGGTCTCTCTGGGGAATCAGCGGTTACCCGGATCGAGGGGATTGGGTCGGTGCGTTGTTGTTCTCCATATTTTTGGTCTGGCTCATAATCGGCCGCTCGCCGATGGTCTATGTGGCCGCATTTTTTATAACGACGTGGTTGGAACTGATCGGTACCGCGGTCGGCGCGTGGAAATGGGCTGCCATCGACCCACTGCTGGGATGGCCACAGGGAAACCCTCCCAGCGGGGTCGGTGCCTGGTACTGCCTCGTCGATGCGGTTGCTATTGGAGGAGCACGGCCTGCACTATATGGACTGCAACGTCTCCTCGACTGGTCCAGACCCTTTGGAGTCCTCAAATAGAACCGGTATTCCGTGAAGATTCCACTGCCTAGATGATCCTGCCTCACGCGACATCTTACCCGGAAAGCGAGAATCCAGTTTGAAGTCCATTCTTTTGACCTCCAAGGAAAGCAATGGCCGGACAACTAAAGCATGTGCATGGAAGGCGAGGTCGAATATCTCGAGACGCACATCCTCCTCGTTTTCTTGTCATCAATTGCAGACAGTTCTTGGTATGATTCCAACCATATTCGTTGAACCTGGGAGCACATCTTGAAAGCCGACGTTAGCGCAGCAGTAATCTCAATACAAGTTGGGCAGCCTCGCACCGTTAAATCCAGCGAAGAAACTGACCCAGTGGAACACATTTGGACGACCGGGTTTTTTAAGAACCCGACGACCGTGTTACTTTGGCTTGGCCGGCTTAACCTTGACGGGGACGGGCAAGCGGACCTTGTGAATCATGGTGGACCAGAGAAAGCCGTCAATGTTTACCCAGCTGAACACTACCCCTATTGGGCACAGACGATAGGCTTGGCTGATCTTCAGCCAGGAAGCTTCGGTGAAAACTTTACCATTGAAGGCTTGCTGGAAAGTGACGTGTGTATCGGTGATGTTTTTGAAGTCGGTGACGCCTTGGTCCAGGTATCTCAACCCAGGCAACCCTGTTGGAAGCTGGCACGCCGATGGCGGATAAAGGATCTTGCTCTTCGTGTCCAGGAAACTGGTCGAACTGGTTGGTATTTCCGTGTCCTTAAAGAAGGTCATGTCCAGGCTGGAAATAGACTAGTTCTGGTAGAACGCCCTCATCCAAACTGGACGGTGTTTTCCGCAAACGAGGTCATGCATCGTCTGACACAGGATCGGCAGGCAGCCCAGGATCTTGCGGACTGTGCCGATCTCTCGTCAAGATGGCGAGACAAACTCAACCGACGCGCACGTACTGGAACTATTGAGAGTACATCTTCTAGGCTTGATGGACCTAGTGGTGGATAGAGAGAGAAATCGGCTAAACCTGCTCCGTAAGAGCTACCGTAAAGAGCGCTCTTTGGAGCTCCAGCTCACATTATTCACGAGCGTTCGTGACGAAACCGCCAAGACGCCAAGCGAGAGAGGCGCGCGGAGCCGTGAGAGAGGGAGGCATACTTGAAACAGTATGTTGACCGACCGAGCGGCGAGCCGGCCCGCCGTCAGGCTTGTCGCAGCGGCGTATCGGCGGTTGTAGTAGAAGCCTTCGTGAATTATGCGGGGTAGCCCATCTTCACTTGCCAACAAAGACTCCCAACCCCTCTTATTCACACATCATTTTGCTTCTTCTCTGCCTTTGCCACGGGCATTCCCTGAACGAGGCTGGCGTTCAGATCGTGCTCCGGAACCTTCTTATGCACGATCAGTTCAATGGCGCATATGAGCCCTTGTGGAATCCGGGATCAGGCGGAACGACCTCAGCATTTTCCCGCCGTTGGCGCCAAAAGGTATGAGACCGTACACATACTGGTCGGTCGCGAAATAGACGAACTCGTTGGGCGCAGGTTGCTGTCGGAGGGCTATTCTCAGCCCTTCCTTCGCGCCTGCCAGTCGAACCGAAGAAATCTCGCTGCCGGGAGGCAGTAGTCCGCATGAGTCGAGCCACTCGGGCAGCGAACGTCCCGGCGATCGCGTGAACACGCTGATGGTAAATCCCGGAGGTTCAGGGTCTGCAAACTGGCCGGCCGCGATGTCTTTCCGTTGAAAGCGTACGCGCTGGACCGCCGGCGGCTGCGTGGTTGTCTGGAGGGGGCTTTCCGTGAGAAGCACGTAATCCTTTGGAGAATATTTGACGGTAAAGCCATAGGTGTGGTCAGCATGCTTCTCCCGGCCCTCCGGCTGGACGACAGTCGACGACTCCGTCGACTTGCCGATTTGCCGCACCGTGCTGTCGCAACTGGCCAACACGACGCCCGCGACAATCATTATTGAGAACCAACCGGCTCGAAACAGAATCGGTGTACCGTTCGCCATCTGATGTTCCCCTCGTACTTGGTGCCCCTGTGTTTGAACCCGACGAATCATCACGTCAATCCACCGATCGGCTAACAAAGAATGGTGCACAGCTGATTAGGCTCATTCCTACTTGTTTCATCTTGCACGGAGGTAGCGAGGTTGTCAATGCATCCGGCGCGCAAATGGGACTGCCGGGCCAGGCCGCTGCAATGCCACAAAATGCACGCGTTACTGAATTTTTCAGTCAAACACGTCGTGCGTGGAGTTGAGCCCTGCGGACT
>JBKKBQ010000210.1:0-12647 GCA_046714015.1 Nitrospira sp. | reverse complement strand
CGATGGTGGATACCGGCAACTTCTTTATATAGATGCTGGGCATACATAAGAGCAAACAACCGCCCGATGCGACCCATCCTTTCGGGTACGGCAAAGAATTGTATTTCTGGTCTTTGATTGTCGCGGTGCTGATTTTTGGGGTCGGCGGAGGCATCTCAACCTATGAAGGCATCCTCCACCTTATTGACCCGAATCCTTTGGAAGACCCGATCTGGAGTTACATTGTGCTGGGTATGGCGATGGTCTTTGAGGGCTTTGTTTTTGTCATCGCTTTCCGAGCGTTTCAAGAGGTAAAGGGGGAAGAACATACTATTTGGCAGGCGATTAAGGCCAGCAAAGACCCCACGATCTTTACCGTGCTGTTCGAGGGTGCCGCCGCGTTGCTCGGGCTGATCGTCGCCTTTGTGGGAATCTTCCTGACGCATTATTTCAACAATCCCTCTTTAGACGGCGCCGCGTCGGTTGTGATCGGCGTCATTCTTGCGACGGTCGCGGTCTTGCTGGTGTATGAGAGCAAAGGATTGCTGATTGGCGAGGGCGCTGATCCGCAGACATTGGAAAGGATCCGTCATCTGGCAGAAGCGGATCCGGCAGTCAAACAGGTGAGCAACCCGCTGACGATGTATTTCGGTCAGCACACGGTCTTGCTCACGGTGGATATTGAGTTCCACGATGCGTTGTCGGCCATTGAAGTGGAGGAGGCGATCGATCAGCGCATCAGTACTGTCAGTGGCCATGACGCCGCGGTCGGGAGTCAAGCCAAGAAAAGACGAACGTGCTGGTCGAGGAATCTTCTCCTAGTTTATTAAGGATTCACATGGATGCCGATCCACAGGAAGATCCGTGGACAGGGGAGGAGCGGTCGGTCGTCACCCGAGTATCATAAAGTCGATCGGCTTGAATCGGCCATTATTCGATCCTTCCGCCGAGCAGGCGGTGAGGCCGCAGACCATGTCCATCTCGGCCCGCAAGTCGATGTGATCGCCGGCTTTTGAGAGGGGCGCACCGACGGTCAATTTTCCCTGCGCATCGATATGGACGTTCATGAATATATTGAATGTCGTGGAGATGTCGGTTTCAGAGACGCCGTATTCACTCAGACAAAGAAAGAGGTTCTCCAAACAGCTTGGGTGTGGGCCCTTGTGTTTATAGAGGATCTCAAACATCTCCTGGCTACATGGCGTCAGCAGGAAGTCGTGCCAGCCGACAGTGTCATCAACGATGGTAAACATCGGTTTGCTATTGTTGGCGTACAGGATGTCGTTCGTCGTCAGGTAGATCCGGCTGGCATAGTCCAACGAACGACCTGAAGACAAACGGCCATCGAGATCATGTTCGTCGAAGGCAAAGAGATCGGCTACCTGCTCGCCGAGAGGGTCGATCACCCGCAATGTTTGGCCTCGCTTGATCCTGAATGAGCGACCACTCTGAGGGGGAATGCGTGTCACCTGAGTGGTGATCATGGTCCCTTCTTGCGTACCT
The DNA here is from genome assembly GCA_046714015.1 of Nitrospira sp. GTDB lineage: Bacteria > Nitrospirota > Nitrospiria > Nitrospirales > Nitrospiraceae > Nitrospira_D. The sequence continues at coordinate 11,165 of JBKKBQ010000210.1, read as the reverse complement.
TTCTTACGTACATGGAAGGGGCATACCCAATTCTCTGAAACGGCTCGGCCGGAATATTGACGTGCCTCCGAGTTTTCCCCGAAGTCGGCCAGCATGGGGTTGATCGAACCCTGGAGCGCCATCTCGCGCGCCTGTATCGTCTGTTTCATCGCCTCAAGCTTTCCACGAGCGCGTAGACCTTCAAACTGTTCGTGCAGGTTGAACACCAGGGTCGGATACGGGAAGGTTCGCGCCAGACGCGAGGCATTGGGATGCATCCCAATGACGAACATGGCTCGACCCCCGATGCTGTAGGAAAAGTGGTCACTTGCCGGGTCCGATTCCACGCTCTTATCCCAGGTGAAGAAACCTGAATCAAGAACATGCATAGCCTGAAGTTGATTCCATAGCAGATCTTCGAAGTGCCGCTCTGACTGGATGGCCGGTCCACGAAACATCGCGACGAAGGTAATGAGATTGTCGTCGATGGGCGTGAACTCATGGCAAAAGCAGTACAGGTCATGACACACGGCGCGGACGGCACTATTGCACGCTAGTTCCGGGTAGAGTCCGAAACGATAGCAGTGTTGGCTGAAAGCCGAGATGGCCCCGGTGCAGGGGTAGGACTGGTCCAAGATCCGCTGTCTGAGCTGATGATGGGCATCGATCAGTTCGGCGTCGATCGGTACATCCGGTGTTAGCGGTCTCCTAACTGCCTCACCATTGAAAGCCGCATAGCTCGAGAACCGGCTTGCCGCCGGATCGGTCGACAAGGGGTTCCACTGGCGCACATGGGCCGTCCCGGTGTCGCCGTCTTCTGTCACTGGCGTATGGCTACGGTCTTGTTCCAATGAGAAACTGCTCCGATGGGCCTTTTCGATGAAGATCAGCCCGCCGCCTCGCCGAGCGGTTTGATTTGCATGGGACGCATACCCGAACAGAGTCAATTAATCACGCTAGACACACGCAAGATACAGGCCTAATACTGGACAGGCTTCAGTGTCGGCTCAAACGTCGATATCCGTGACCGCTACAGGATGTCGGAATGAGTTTTCCCCCAGCCTGTTAGGGCCTTTCCTAGTACCAGGTAAGCAGTGAAATGCGATACGGTGTGAGCAGAGAGGCAATGGAAACATTGTGAATGCATAGCGGAAACGCTATCCGAGCATAATGTAAAAATTGTCTCTTCGAAGCTCCGCCCTTGAATAAGGACGGAGCTTTTTTATGGACTATCGCCGCTCTCCGCACGTGAATCGATCGAGAAGGACGGCGGTTTGAGACTGAGATGCGACTTCTACTAGCCATTGACGATTCCGATAATGCTCATCGTGCAGTCCGGTACGTTGGGACACTGCTGAAAAGCACTCCGGACGTCGTCGTGACGCTCTTTCATGTGCTGAAGCCGATGCCGCGAGGGCTCTTGGAGCATGGAGGCTCGGAGAATCCTGCGGTCGAAGCACAATTGGGCGTCCGCCTGCGCGAAGATCGGGAAGCCTGGCTCCGAAAGGAACGAGAAACCGAATGCCCGATCTTGCTGAAAGCCTGTGAGACGCTGGCGGAATCCGGGTTTGACACCAGCGGCGTGATCTTGAAGTTCGGGCATGAGGACGATGTCGCCGCAAATATTCTCGACGAGGCGCGAAGCGGACAACACGACACGATTGTGGTGGGCCGCCGCGGGATCTCCCGGGTCACACGGATGTTCGTGGGCGGCGTCACCGATCAATTACTACGTGACGCGAAGGGGTTTGCGATTTGGATCGTCGAATAACAGTGGCGCACGATTTCAACATCGAACGAGGACATTCCTTCCCTGTGCAGACACGTTGGCCTTCCGCAAAGCGTTTCTGAAACTGTGGCAGCATACAAACCCTTTCAATCTTCGCCTCGCGACGTCGATTACCATGCAATGGTAACGGCATAGCCTTTGCAGTCTCTTGTCCTATGTCATACATGTCGCGCAATGGGCGCGCGTCGATAATTTGTGGAATCTACAAGGAGGTTTATGATGATGAGACTAGCATTGTTATTGGCTGGATTGTTGGGTGTGGGGGTCGTGTCCGCCTATGCCGCCGCAGACGTAGAAATGAAGACGGTGGACAAGGCTTGTTGGGCTGAGATCTACGAGGATACCGACTTTGATGTGAATGATCCTCACGTCAAAATTCAGGGCCCTGCGCAGATAGCGACGCTGAAAGATTATAGCGGCTTCAATTGGAACAACGAGATTGAAAGCATCGTCGTCGGTCCCAATGCGCACATCAAGGCCTATTCGGATAAGGATTTCAAAGGAACCGAGCTGGAATTGACGCCGAATAAGCGAGCTAACGATTTGAGCAAATTGAACATGAGCGATGAAATCGAGTCGTTGAGAATCACGTGCGGTGGATGACCATCGCAGAACTCATCACATGGCATGGATGCGATGTGGAAATGATGGGGAGAGGTGGGCTTTTTCAGGCCTGCCTCTCCCCTCAGGGTCCGCTTCTTCTTCCTCCCCATTCGTCCGTTGATCTCTCCCCAATCAAGGTGACAGGACGTCGAAAAGCGGACACACTGTCTGATCTAGCAGGCTGCGGAAAACTCAGTTGATGCCAACAATATTGCTGGAACTGTGGGTACGGGGCTCACGTTAGAGTAACTTCAGGATGCTCAAAAGGCTGTTCATTCGCACCAGCCCACGCCGGCGCCCCAAGACGCGCCTTTCACCGATAAGGCCGCAGCCGACCAGCTAACCTCCCTTGTAGTCCCATCCGTCCGCTTCACGTTTCACGAGATACGTTTCACACACTTTGAAGCGATGCGAGAACGCCGCTGGCGGACTTTTTCAGCATCCTGCTGGAAGCCATTCAAGATCTACCGGATCAGAGCCTCATCCTCTCGTTCATCTTCCATGGCTTGGCGGATCAGCACTTCTCGCAGCAAGGTTTCCAAGTCTTGATGGATCAGTCGAATGCTCGACTGCAACTGCTGCAACATGATTTCCCGAATATGGAGTTCGTCGGCATCGTACGTGCCTCCCGGACCGAACAACAGCGCCGTGCGTTCTTGTTCCGTCTGCGAGCCGGGCTTCCCGACCCACCCTTCCTCGCGCCACACCTTGAGCAGCATGTCCCGCAAACTATGCCCTTCCAAATCTCGAATGTCAGGGTCCGTGAGGAAGCGCCAGACGCCGGGAGGAAAGTAGTCGCGGTCCTCGCCTCCATGCCATATGGCCCCCAGGTGATTGCGGGAGTGCCTGAACTCCTGCCTCACTTTGGTGAAATTGGCGGAGGTGCCGAACAGCGCTTCCAAGGCGCCTCCCGTAATCGAGACGATGTAGGGCGCGTTGCCGGCGGGAGTGGCCAGCCCGATCCCGCCGGTGATGATGTTGGTGACGCCGCCGAGGACGACGGCCGCGATCGTCTGCGAAGTTTGGTGTTCGGTTTGAACACGTCTCAGATTATCTTGCACCTCATCCGCGCGGTGAACCTCGCATTCGATTTCCGCGGCAAGGCTGTCTACTTCCAGAACAGCCATTTGGAGTCTATTGGTGAGTTTGCGCCTCGCCCGATCGATGTCGGCCGCATGGCCTTGCTCATGTTCCAGTCGCGCCAGGCGATTGAGCGAATGCGACAGATCCATCACGTCGGCGATGTGGACGGCGACGGGGCTATACAACTGTCCCGCTTTCTGGAGTTCTTCCTTCTCGCGCCGTGCCGAAGACGGCTCCGCCTCGGTGACCGGCATGGTTCTAAGTCCTGACGGCGTCGGAACACAGCGTCTCTCAAAACTGTGCGTGGATGCCGTCGGCGGCAATGTCGTCGTACAACCGTTCACGAGTAGCCAGAGGGGTAAGAATAGCCGGATGACGGCCACACACATTAAGCACGATCGGGTAGGAGTTGCGGTCGTGTCCGAGCTCCGGAGCTGTCTCTCCCTCACGTCACCATCGAGAATGCGATCCGGATCAGGCGATTCTTTTTCGCCTCGGCTGGCGCTCTCCCTGCCCTCTTCCTTCAGCGACATGCCGGCGTCCTTTGCCTTTCGTCTCCACGCTTCGTTTGAGGAGCGCCATCAGATCGATGATTTCACCCTTGGCCGGCTGCTGTTCCTCTTCTTCAGGCGTTGTCACCACTTCAGTCTGACCCGTTTTGATGCGCTTCTCGATGAGAGTCATCAGATCTTCGTGATAGGTGTCATGGAAGGTTTCCGGCTTCCATGCCTCATTCATCTCCTCCACGAGGCGGCGAGCCATGTCGACTTCCCGCTCTTTCACACCGACTGCTTTGAGGGTGCCCGAGGGCACTTCCACCTCATCCACCGCACGCAGTTCATTGGCATAACGCAGGGTGTTCATCACGATAACGTCACCAACCGGCATCAACGCAGCCACGTATTGTCTGGTTCGGATCACGACGTTGGCGATGCCGATCTTGCCGGTCTGCTTCAAGGTCTCGCGCAGCAACGCGTATCCTTTGTCCCCTCGTTTGTCGGGGCCGAGGTAGTACGGCGTCTCAAAATACATGGGAGGGATTTCATCTTGCTTAACGAAGCTCAGGATATCAATCGTCTGTGTCGCTTCCACATTGGCCCTCTTAAAATCCTCATCTGTCAGCACCACATACCGATCTTTCTCGTATTCATAGCCCTTCACGATCTCGTCCCACGGAACATCTTCTCCCGTCTCTTTGTTGTAGCGCTTAAATCCCACCGGTTTCATCGTGCGGCGATCAAGCATGGTGAGGTCGAAGCTGTTCCGCTTCTCAGCCGAGTACAATCCGACCGGAATATGCACCAGCCCAAAACTAATGGCGCCTTTCCAAAGTGTGCGTGGCATGGTCCCTCAATGTTCAATGGTGAATGTTAAATGGTGAATGAACTTCGCACTCATTCACCATTGACCCTTTACTATTCAGCATTCTTCAAGCGGCTTGCCGTCCATCCGTCGTGACGGCGTCGGGCGATCGCGGAGGTTCGGTGGCTGCGTAATCGATCTCGGCATTGATCTCCGCACCGAGCAACAGCACCATGCCGCTCCAATAGAGCCACAGCATCAGTACGATCACGCCCGCGAGAGAGCCGTACACTTTGTTATAGTCGCCGAAATTATCCACGTAGAACTTGAATCCCAGAGATACCAGCAGCCACATCACCACGGCAAAAACCGACCCGGGAGTAACCCATCGCCAATGCTGCTCGATATCCGGACAAATGTAGTAAATAATGGCCACGGCCAGAAGCATGAGCCCCACGACTATCGGCCAGTGCAATATATTCCAGGCCAACGTAAACACGTTGCTCAATCCCACGAAACCGGCGATCCATTCTCCGATCGGTCCGCCGTACAAAATCAGCGTCATCGAAATGATGATGAACACCGCCAGCCCGACCGTCAAAAAAATCGCTGTCAACCGAACTTTCCAGTACGGCCGCGAATCTTCTTTGACATCGTAGGCCACGTTCAAAGCTTCCATAATGGCCGTCATGCCGCTCGATGATGCCCACAACGCACCGAGCCCGCCTAGCGACAACATATTAGCGCCGCTGCCCTCCGCCACCTGCTCCAAGAAACGCTCGACCATCGACAGGGCATCCGCCGGCAATACGGTTCGCAGATAGCTCATCAACTGTGGCATGTAATTCTGGATCGAGAGCAAACCCATCGCAGCGGTCAACACGATCAACGCGGGAAACAGCCCCAAGAGAATGTAGTACGACAGTTGTGCCGCGCGGCCGAGCAGTTCGTCTTCTTGGCTCTGCTGCCATAGGCGCCTGCTCAATTCTTTCAAAGAAAGGCCGCCGAGCTTCCATGGATTAGAGGTCGGCGAAGCACCGGAGGAGGACGTATCGGCCGTCGTGGAGTTCATGCGTGACCATCAACCCCGGAAAGAGCGTTAAAGAAACCCTCGCGCACAAGACCGAGAGCGCGTCCGATCACCTTGAGCACATATCCGGTGTTGATGTCAGCCCGTCGCCCGAGGGATACAACGAGGTTCCCCGCAAGGAGGCTACCCAGCCAGAAACCGAGAAACACGAACACGCCGATGGTGAACGTGGAAGCCCAGAGAATGATGTGGCTTGCCAACTGTTGCAGTGACTGGTTCATGGCCGATCACGAACATCACGGTGATCCGCTTCCTGACACCTGCCTGTGAAAGATATCGTCGTTGCCGCCGCTCATGGTTCGTCCGCGGCGGCATCCTGAGCCTGGTATTTCAGACCGCCTGAGCTTCTCAGCACTTCATCGGCCTCTCCGCTGATCCTGCCTGCTTCGAGCCTGGCCTCCGGCGCTTAATTGTTCCAGGAGCGCAACGAGTGATTGGCCGGCAAAGCGAACCATGTCCCGCGCAAAGGAACGCGCGATCTGCAGCGTGGCCTTCTGAACGCGTGTCCGTTCCTGCGTCCATTCGTTCTTCACACCATCTACGAATTCCGACACCTGCGACCGTAGCGAGGATGAGTCTGCCTCGCCGCTTTCTTTTCTTGTGGTCTCGCGGGTCGGGCTAGACCGCCGATCATAGATTGAATTCGACTCGTCGTGTCTCTGCCGTGAACCTTCGTCCTGCGGCATGACGTCTGCGCCTTCGGCGCGAGGGGTATAGTAGGGATAGACGCCGGATCTTTCCTCCGCCGGCACAACGTCTGCGCCCTGGATTCGAGGAGGATAATACGGATAGACGCCCGATCTTCGATGCCGTTTCCCCTGCTTCATCCACACTGCCAGTAGGCCGATCCCCACCACGCTTCCAGCAATCAGAGAGGGCATAGAAGACCGACGCGCCAGCATCGCAAAGGAGCCGAGCTGACCTAGCCGACCTGTGGGCGAGGCCATCCACTGCACGGCCTGTTTTTTGACGGTTTCAAGAGTATCCATGGCCGTCTCCCTGGTGCATCGCACCGTATCTTGCACACGTTGCTCCAGAGACTGGATCTTCTCCGCCAGAGCCAGGCGAGTGCGTAAGATATTTTTTACGTCTTCCTCAACGTCATGTTCTCTTTGATCCATTGTACGTTTTCCTTTATCGTAAAAATGGTCCGGCGCGGCATTGGTGACACGCTTCCGGCCAACGCGCGAGCGTTCACAATAAATGCGAGGCCGATGCCGGCCAGGATGAGGCCGACCAGCCCGTAACTGGCCCAGAGCGGCCACCCGATCCACTCATGCAGACCATGGACCAGCATCAAGAGCAGGAAGAGTCCCCCGACTCCTGCCAAGGCAGCCCCGATCCCAAACCCTGACGCAGCGCGGCCGACTTTCGACGCCTCAAGCTTGACTTCGTCCCGCAAAAGCTGAGCCTCCTGCTGCATGAGCAACTTGCAGTCCTGCACGATCCCATTGAATAGATCCAAAATGCCCGATCGTCGTGGCGGTGTCGTCCGATCCATTGTCACCTCATTTCGTTATACGTCTCCAATGTCCCTAACGTACATTTCAGAGTCGGAGTACCCAACTGGGATCGTCCCTAGGCGCTGGAGGCAGATGGCATAGAACGTACGGGTACACAGAATGGCGCTTTCCCACGCGTACCATCCGGTATTAACTGTGGATACGCCTCTAGGAGAGGCGTTCCAGTAGCGCGATGGGACAGTGCCGGAAGACTTTTGCTAGAGGCAACACCCAACGGCCACCCACCGATTCAGTGATCACAATCTCCCCGGTGACTAGATGACGAAACTCGCTCTGCCCTGGCCAGGGTGGCGCCGAGACGCAGCTATCATCCCACGCAGCCGCCCCGATCGGGATCTGGTTGGAATCAGGGTTTAGAAGAGCCAACAGCCGGGGCACCACCGTGACAAGCGCTTGCTCCTCATGGATACGAGCGAACGCGCAGACATGCTGCCTTTTGCTGCCGTCGCACTCCAGCGGCCGATATTCGCCCCGCTGAAACAGTTCCGGATGGAGACGTCGATAATCCAAACCTATCATGGAGAGATAGAGTTTGATGCGCCCATCATGGGCTTGCTCAAACAGAGACTGAGCGAACTCTGCCCGGTTCCAGCCCAATCGATCGATGGTCTGCCGCAGATGTTCGACCATCGTCATTCGGCTTTGGTAGTCGACGGCACTCCGGTTGTCAGGATCGACCAGGTAGAGGCTCCACAACTCCGTTCCCTGAAAAAAATCAGGAATCCCAGGCGCCGTCACCTTCAAGAGAAGCTGTGAGAGCGAATTGTACAGCCCATACTGAGCGACGCGCGCTTGAAACGGAAGAAAATCCTCGAGGAAACGATTCGTCTTCGTGCGATCCAACACGGCCTCGACAAAGGCTTGCACCGCCTGATCATAAGTCGGGTTAGGGTTGATCCAACTGGTGTGGACCTTGGCCTCGTTCACCGCCTTCTGCATGTACCGTTGCACCCGCTCACAAAAACTCCGGTACGCACCGTCATGCATCGGCTCAAACGGCCAGACGCCGATGAGTGTCTGGTACAGTAAGTACTCGTCGTTCCGGTCCGGCATCAGCTCGCCCTCGGTTTCACGCCGATGCTTCCGATTCAGACGATGCCAGCGTCCGACATGCCTTTTCCACTCCCGCGGCAGTTCGGACAGCACGTTGATCCGAGCCCTCGCGTCTTCGCTCCGCTTGGTATCATGCGTTGAAGAGGCGGAAAGAGCATGGGGCCAACGCCCCTGTCGCTCGCGCATTCGTCGATGAAAGTCTTCCACCGGCATTCCGAAATGCTCCGGATCTCCGCCCACTTCATTGAGTGACACCAGTCGGTGATACCGGTAGAACGCCGTGTCCTCCATGCCTTTCGCCGTCACCGGACTCGTCGTCTGCTGAAGCTTCATGACGAACCGGATTTGGTCGTTGGAATCTTCTATATTGCGGGCGTCACGTTCTTTGAAGAGAATAGACCGAACGAAATCGAACACCTGCCCGCTGATGGCCGGATTTCTTCGCTTCGCCTGCGCCACCGCCATATGGATGTACGAGGAATCCCTTTCGGTCACGGGCTCCGGTCCTTCGGTCACATAGGTCCGATACACGGAAAAACAGGCGATGATCTCTCGAATGGCATGCGTGAGGTTGTTCAGCGTAAAGTCTCGCCATCGCCGATCTCGCTCCGAAATGTGGTTGAGTTGATTGCCGAGGACGTTGAGCTCACTGGCCATCGACGCTCGCATGATGAGTTGCTTGCAGCCGTAGGCGAGGTCCGCATAGGCCTCTTCACGATCCAGCACCTTCGTGTAGAGATCGGTAAAAGACTTCTCGTTGATGCAAGCGACGAACAGACCGTTAACCTGATTCAGAAACTCGTAGCCGGTCGTGCCCTGGATAGGCCAATCCGGCAACGGTTCCTCTCGACTGAGGATCTTTTCCACCACGATGAAGAAAGGCGCGGCAACGTCCCCTGGCTCTTGCTCGTGCGTGGCTCTCGTCAGCTCTCGCAGCCGCGTGAGATATCGCCCGGGATCGTAGAGTCCGTCCACATGATCGATGCGACATCCGCGCACGGCGCCGTCACGCACCAGCTGTAACAACAGTCGGTGCGCTTCCTGGAACACCGTTTCGTCTTCCATCCGGATTGCCGCCAGCTCGTTGATGTCGAAGAACCGGCGATAATTGATCTCCTCGGACGCCACCTTCCATGACGCCAGACGATACGCTTGATCGTTCAGCATCGCATCGAGCAGGTCGAAGCTTTCCGAGCGACCCTTCTCTCCGTTGAACAGCCTCACATTCTCCATCACGAAGGTTCGAATACTCTCCGCCTGCCCCATCAAGGCGGCCAGACGTTTCTTGATGATTTCTTTTTCGCGATAGCGTTCCGAAACCCGTTCAGGATCCCGCTCATCGCGGCTCGGCAAATTCCTAAGTGCCGTGAGGATGCTTTGTAATTCCAACACCGGCGGCGGCGGTTCGCTCTTCTCGACCAAACGCTCCGATCGATACGAAAGCAGACTGGTCCACGACTTTGGAGCCAGTGGTAAACGGTAGTCCCAGCACTGCAAGAACAATGAACCGTCCTCATAGACAATCTGCATCTCCTGGCGTTCGAGGACGGCGCCGTACTGGTCCGGCAAGATCGGCAGCAACACTTTATCCGTCAACTCACGTTTGATCGGCTGCCAGTCGATGTCGAATGCCGACGCATACCGCGAGCTCGGACCATTTTCCAGCACGTCAAACCACCATCGGTTCAACGCTTTGGTGATGCCCATATGGTTCGGGACGACGTCTAGGATCACACCCATCCCGTGCGCTCTCACGGTAGCAATGAACTCCGCGAACTCTGCATCGGTGCCCAGCTCAGGATTCAAGACGGTGGGGTCGATCACGTCGTAGCCGTGCTCGCTTCCGGGAACGGCCTTGCTGATCGGAGACAGGTAACAGTCCGTGATCCCCAACACGTGAAGATAGGGAACGATCGCCCGAGCGTCGTTAAAGGTGAAGGCGCGGTGGAGTTGCAGGCGGTAGGTCGCCAGAGGAAAGGATTCCGGCCGGCCTTCCCCTGCTCTTGTCGTCATGATACATGCAGCGCTTCGACTTCCAGAACGGATGAATGCGGCAGCACGACCAGTCCCGACGTCGCATGGAGAAACCTCGTGCGGTCATGCGCCGGATCGAAACCGATGCGACTGTGCGGCGGGATCACGCTGCGCCGGTCCGCAATCACACGACGGAGGCGCGCATGAGACCCGATCCGCACGTCATCCAAGATAATACATTCTTCCAATCGAGCACCGCGCTCGATACGGACACCTCGTCCGATAATCGAGCGGCGGATGTCCGCTTCGACACAATGGCTGCCTTGACCGATCATCGAATCATCCGTGGAGGTGCGCACCAGGGACGCCATGGGACCGTCGTAACAACCGGAATAGATCGGCCAGGCCCGGTTGCGGAGGTCGAACGCCGGCGCGCTTCCAAGCAGGTCCATGTTGGCCTGCCAGTACGAGTTCAACGTGCCGACGTCCCGCCAATAGGCCGGTTCTTCATACGGCTGAAGATCGGGGATCTCATTGTTCTGCAGGTCATAGACCTGCACGCGATGATCGTCCAACATCTCCGGCACGATGTTACGCCCAAAATCATGGGTTCCCGGTCTGGCAGCATCGCGCACCAGCAATGGAACAAGCGTCTCGGTCTTGAAGAGGTAATTCCCCATGGAGGACAGGGCGAATCCCGGCCGATCCCGCATCGGTTTCGGGGCGGATGGTTTTTCTTCGAACCCGATCATCCGGCCGCTTATGTCCG
>JBKKBQ010000209.1:0-10701 GCA_046714015.1 Nitrospira sp. | reverse complement strand
GAATATGAGCTCAATGCCGCCATGGCTCCTGCGGAGATTCTGTCCAGGTTGCTGACCGGTCGGGTGGTGCTGCATTCCATCACGATTCCCGAAGGACATACGATCACGCAAATCGCCGATGTGCTGGACGAACATCGCATCACGAATCGCGCGGAATTTGTTCGATTGGTCTTGGACAAGTCCTTCATCAAGACGTTGGGGATTTCTGCGGACACGGCGGAAGGATATCTGTATCCCGACACCTATCGGTTTGCCAGGCCGACAGCTGCCAAAGACGTCATTAAGGCCATGGTTGAGCAGCTCGGGCATGTGATGACTCAGGATTGGCAGGCACGGGCCAAAGACATTCACTTGACGGTCCATGAAGTGTTGACCCTGGCGTCAGTGATTGAAAAAGAAACCGGCGCCGGAGACGAGCGTCCCCACATCTCATCCGTCTTTCACAATCGGCTGAAGAAACGTATCCCTCTGCAGAGCGACCCGACGGTGATCTACGGTCTGCCGAATTTCGATGGAAATCTTCACAAGAAGGATCTCTCCCACCCTAGTCCCTACAATACGTACCGGTGGGCCGGTCTGCCGCCCGGGCCGATTGCCAACCCCGGAGCACAGTCGATCCGTGCCGCCTTGTATCCCGTGCCTTCGGCGAATCTCTACTTCGTCTCGAAGAACGACGGCACGCATCAATTTTCCGCGACGCTCATGGAACACAACAAGGCTGTGGAAAAGTACCAGAAGCGATTCTTCAGAAGAGGCAATCGTTCGCAGACGTTGATCACCCCCGACGGCAGACCGACACACCATGAGGAAGGAGTCTCGTAACCGCATGTCAGGATGGAATTTCCCTGCGCTGATCGATCATACGGTCTTGAGGCCGGAGGCGACGAAAGTCGAGGTGCTTCGGTTGTGCGAAGAGGCGAAGGACAACGGCTTCACGGTCATATTCGTCCCACCATGTTACATTGACGAGGCGGTGGCGGCGGTGGCCGGCACCGGCATTTGCGTCGGCATTCCCATCGGGTTTCCGTTAGGGGGACACAGCACCAAGACCAAGGTGGCTGAAGCTATCGAAGCCGTGCAGCGCGGTGCGACGATATTGGACATGGTGTTGAACATCAGCAGACTGAAGTCCGCCGATCATGACTATGTGCGAACGGACATCGCTGAAGTCGTGAAGTCGACACCAAACGTCGAGCACAAGGTAATCCTTGAAACGTGCTATCTGACGCAGCAGGAGAAACGGACGGCCTGTCATTTGGTCGTCGAAGCCGGGGCCGACTATGTGAAGACGTCAACCGGCTTCGGAGCTGCGGGGGCAACGGTCGAAGATGTTCGGTTGCTGAAGGAAACCGTCGCAGGACGGGCGAAGGTGAAGGCGTCGGGCGGCATCCGCGATTGCAAGACGACGCTTGCGATGCTCGAAGCTGGAGCCGATAGGGTCGGGACCAGTGCGAGCCTCAAGATCATCGACGAATGGCGGGTGGCAATACACAAACGAATATAGGGACGATACGAAGTTTCGGCATGATGGACAAACTCTGCTGGTGTCGGAATATCCTCAGGATGTTCAAAAGGGCTACCCATCGACGCGAGAACAAAGCCGGCGGACCTTTTCAGCAGCCTGCCTAGGTCCTCCTGGATCAATATGTTGGTCCCATACGCATCTATATCGGACTACGGTGAATGGGTATAGTACACCCATGATCAATCGGGTCATTCTTCTCGTTATCGACGGGTTTGGAATCGGGGCATTGCCGGATGCGGCTGAGTACGGCGATGCCGACGCGAACACCCTTGTGCATCTGGCCGAGACGGTCGATGGACTGAGTTTGCCCAATTTCGAGATGCTGGGCCTGGGGCATATCGCTCCGATCAAGGGTGTGCGGGCCATGGTCCAGCCGAACGGTTCCTTTGGCCGACTGGGATTTGCGTCCCCGGGAAAAGATTCCATCGTTGGGTACTGGGAACTCAGCGGGGTGATCCAGAAGGACGCCTCGACAGTCTGCAGTTCAGGCGTTCCCACGAAGATCGTGGACGCCGTTGAGCAGCTCATGGGCCGAAAGTCGATCGGCCGCGGCATCTCGCCCATGGGGGTGATGCTCCGCCGACATAGTATGGAGCATATGGCCACCGGAGCGCCTATTCTGTGGACGGACGGAAGCAAGACATGCTTTTTGGCGATGCATAAATCACTCATGGCGCCGGTGGAATTCCAACAGCGATGTCGCGAGATCCGGAAAGCCGTGAAGGATGCGGGGATCCTCGTTCGTGTCGTCGGGCAGCCGGTCATCGGTACTCATGACTTGCTTCGGCCTCATGCCGGGCGAAAGGACTACGTGAACGAGCCACCGGCTGTGACGATGTTGGATGTCTTAAGTCGATCCAGCCAGATTACGATGGGGCTCGGAAAGATTTATGACCTTTTTAGTGGGCGGGGGTTTACGAAGGCTCTCTCGGTGGCGTCGGGGATGGCGGCAGTTGATGAAGTGGTCGGCATGTTAAACAAGATGCCCCGCGGTCTCATCTGTGCCAGCCTGGATCTGCTGACTGAAGATGCCGAACCGTCGGCAACCGCCGTGCAAGAATTTGATCGTCGCCTGCCGGATTTGTTCGAGAAGTTGCGTCTCGGCGATATGGTGATTGTCACGGGTGATCATGGGAGAGATTTCTCCTTGCCGGGACGAACGTCCACTCGAGAGTATGTTCCGGTCTTCGTGACCGGCCCTAAGCTGGCCCAAGGCGTCGATTTGGGAAGTCGAGCGACCGCCGCCGATGTGGGACAGACCATTGTGGAGGCACTGCGAGCCGAGCGATTACCGGTTGGCGAGAGTTTCTTGGATGCGCTCAGGCCGGGATAGTAACTAAGTGAAGAGGGAAGGGTAAGGGGTCAAGGGTGAGGTCGGTCGGGAAAGCCTAGAAAGAGGCGACAGCGTGCATTGTGAGGAAAAACTAAGAGCGCTTGGATTGACGCTGCCGGGTCCGCCCAAGCCCGTCGCTAACTATGTACCGGCGGTCAGGGTCGGTGACCTCTTGTTTCTCTCTGGGGTGTTGCCGTCTCGCGATGGGCAGCTTATCGTGACCGGCAAGCTGGGAGAGAGTCTCACGGTCGAGCAGGGAATGGAGGCAGCGAGAGTGGCTGTGCTGAATGGATTGAGTATCATTCGGAACGTGGCCGGATCGCTGGATCGCGTGAGGCAAATCGTCAAGATGGTCGGCTATATCGCCTCGGCTCCCGGCTTTACCGATCAACCTCAAGTGCTCAATGGGGCGTCGGATCTGCTCGTGTCCGTGTTTGGAGAGGCCGGCCGCCATGCCCGAGCGGCCGTCGGTGCCGCAGAGTTGCCGCGCCAGGCTCCCGTCGAAATCGAACTGATTGTGGAGCTGCATCCGGCATAGGTACGCACCATCCTAGGGAAAGCCCTATTTTTAATCACCAGGGATTTACCACACTTCTCTCACGTCGTATGCTGACTCTCTCGTCGCTGCTCCTCATCGAGTCACAAGATCTTCGTACAGAGGTCGAGATGACTATTCCCGGTTATAAGACTGTTTGCTCCTCCTCTCCAGGACCATTCGGTTAACAGAAGATGGATGACGAGAACCAGACCCCATTGTTGCGACGGATTGCCAAAGGCCTGCGAGCGCCGAAGTAGGGTTGACGAATCGCGCGAGGAAGATATGACCCAGATCACGATCGAATCCGATACTTGCGCCATCTTAGTCGTCGACGATAATCCGGCCGCCCTGTATGTGAAGAGCCGTGTGCTCAGCAGGCAAGGCTACCGCGTGATCGAAGCGAGTAACGGCACCGATGCCCTTACCATTGCTGCCGCCGAACTTCCCGATCTCGTGTTGCTTCACGTCAATCTGCCGGATATCCACGGCTTCGAAGTCTGTGAGCGGCTCAAGATCCAACCGAAGACGAAGCACATCAAAGTGCTCCAGACCTCCGCCGCTCGCATCAACGCCCCGGATCGGATCAAAAGCCTGGAAGTCGGGGCCGATGCCTATCTGGTTGAACCGGCGGAGGAAGAGGAGTTGATCGGCACCGTGCGGGCACTGCTCAACTTGGCCCAGCACGAGCGGGACAATCAGCGGCTCATCGAACGTCTCACCGAGAGCGAAATGCGCTATCGGTCTCTCATCGAGCGAATGCCCGCGGCCATGTACACGATCGATCAAGGCGGTCGTATCACGTTTTACAACGATCAAGCGGCTGAATTGTGGGGTCGCAGACCGAACCTGGGCGACAGCGAAAGTCGGTTTTATGAATCGCCTAAGCTGCTTTGGCCGGATGGGACACCGCTGCCGCATGACAAGACGCCTATGGTCGATGCGGTGCAGGATGGCACAGCGCTGCACGGTCAGGAAGTCATTATCGAACGCTCCGATGGCACAAAGCGCCACGTGATCGTCCACATTGATCCTCTGCGAAACGGCGAAGGACAGATCATCGGCGTGGTGAACTTGTTCACGGACATCACGGCGCGCAAGCAGGCTGAAGATGCGCTGCGCGATGCCGAGCGCCGACACCGCGCCATTTTTGAACAGGCCGGCGTGGGAGTGGCACAAATCGATTCGCGCACAGGGCGATTCGAGCGGGTCAATCGGAAATACTGTGAGATTGTCGGTCGGACACAAGCCGAGATGCTGGACACCACTTTCATGAGCATTACGCATCCTGATGATCTCGCGGAGAATCTTGTCGGCCTGAAACACCTTCGCCGCGGGCTGGCTGATTCCTTTGCCATGGAAAAACGCTACTTGCGAAAGGATCGGTCGATTGTCTGGGTCCTGCTCAATGTGGCTCCACTCCGGAAGCCTGGAGAGGAGCTCTCCCATCACATCGCAGTTGTCCAGGACATCACGGGGCGCAAACATGCGGAAGAAAGGCTGCGTGAAAGCGAAACGCGATTCAAAACTTTAGCCGATAGTGCGCCCGTCCTTATGTGGATGAATGATCGAGAAGGGGCTCGATTCGTCAACCGCGCGTATCTCGAGTTTTTGGGGGTCAATGATCAAGTCGTCGTGGGAAAGTACGACTGGGCGGCCTTTGTCCACCCGGAGGACCGTCACCGCTATCTCCAAGCGTATCTCAGTGCCTTTGAGGAGCATGCCTTGTTCGACGAGCAATTCCGTTTTCGTCGGCATGATGGCCTCTATCGCTGGATGCGTTCTGTCGGTCAGCCCCGACACTCGGCTAGCGGAGAGCTTCTTGGATATGTTGGTGCGACGTATGACATGACAGAGATTAAGGAAGCTCAAGAACGTCTTGAGCGGTGGAGTGTTGAGCTAGAACATGCGGTGAACATAAAGACGGCCGAGTTGCAACAGTCGCAGGAACGCTTGCGCGCCCTGACAACTGAGTTGAATCTGGCCGAGCAGCGCGAACGGAAGCGCCTGGCCACCGAACTGCATGATCATCTGCAGCAGATGTTGGTCGTCGGCAAGTTGACGATCGGGCAGGGCAGGCGCGGCGCAAGTGGCATGTCCGCCTGTGAAACCGTCCTGAAGAAGGTCGATGACATCTTGTCTGATGCGTTGACCTATAGCCGGACATTGGTGGCGGAACTCAGCCCGCCAGTCCTGCGGGATCATGGCCTGACCGCCAGTCTCAAATGGCTTGCCGAGTACATGAAGAAAAAGCATGAGCAAACCGTGACCGTCATCGTGCCCGACGACCAAGACCTCAGTCTGCCGGAAGATCAACGTGTGTTGCTCTTTCAATCGGTGCGGGAGCTGCTGCTCAATTCGGCCAAACATGCCGGAACAGGACGGGCCACTCTCACGATGGAGAAGCGAGCGGACCATCTCTGCATCACCGTGAAGGTCGAGGGAACGGGGCTCAACGTTGCTGCTGCTGCAGCGGAGGCAGGAACGCCTAGTGGCGGGATTTCATCCAAGTTTGGTTTATATAGCATCCAGGAGCGGATGCGAGCGCTGGGCGGCTCGTTCGACTTGGAATCCGCTCCGGGACAGGGGACCACCGCGATGCTCAGGCTACCGCTCGGCGGCGGAGCCGCCGCCAGGACTGAGGACTCAGGACTGAGGACTGAGTTGTCCGATGGCTCAGCACTCAACGCTCAGGACTCAGCACTTTCGGGCACACTTCAACGGCACGCGACGGTGCGCGTTCTTCTGGTGGACGATCATGCGATGGTCCGGCAAGGACTCCGGTCGGTGCTGGATGCCTATGCGGATATTCAGGTAGTTGGGGAGGCTCGGGATGGGGTAGAGGCACTCAAACTGGCCGAGGAGCTACGGCCCGGCATTGTGGTGATGGATATCAACATGCCGAAGATGAATGGGATCGTCGCGACGGAGCACATCAAACTTCGTTATCCGGAAACCATCGTCATCGGCATCTCCGTGAACACCGGGGACCACAACGGCGAGGCCATGCAGCGAGCCGGAGCTGCCACGCTGCTGACCAAGGAGGCGGCGGTCGATGAGCTGTATCGGACAATCCAGACGGTTCTGAAGAAGTCAACGGTGGGGAATTAATGAAGCTGATTGGTAAATTGACGAAGGAATTCCTCAGCAAGCAAACCTCGAATCCTGGCACAATCGAAAGAGGGAGCAAGCAATCCCGCAATCCGAACACTCAACATTCAACACGTTTGTTTCTGATGAGCCCTACCTTGACTCTTCAAAAAATCGCTTGGTAAAGTCGGGCATGGCTTGCGTCATGTCTCCATCCTGCCGTTTCCCTTTCTGAAAGGCCATTCATGCGACGCCTCTTCATGATGACCACAGTCTTTGTCTCGTTGTGGCTTCTTGTCTATGAGGGGAATGTGTCTGCGGCCAGTACCGGCAAGGGAATCATTGAACTGTCTTCTCGCACCGCCGCTCCCGGCGCAACGTTGATCCTGAGCGGGAAAGGGTTTGGAACCTTTAAGTCGACCCGGTTCAACAGGGTGACCGTCAATGGCGTGCCGGCATTGGTGCAGCGATGGGAGACGGAGGTCATCGAAATCAAGGTTCCCTTCAGGGCGACCACCGGCTCGGTTGAAGTCTTGATGGGAAAGAAGAAGCTGTCCGCCGGACCGTTGCTCATCATGACTCCACGGATAGCAGCCATCACGCCGACGGAAGCAGAACGGGGAACCACCCTTCAGATCACCGGTCATCATTTCGGCTTTTCGGCTGGCGCGCGCGATCCGAACACGATGTTCGGTGTCAATGACGTGGTGGTCGGTGGGGTCGTGGTGCGCCCCAAGCGATGGAAAGACGACAAGATCGAGCTTGACATTCCGACGAACGCGGTGAGTGGTGATGTCGTGGTGCGGTTGGCCTCCTCTGACCCACTGCCGGACGGATCATGCTGTGCTCCGGTCGAGTATGTCGTGAGCAACGCCGTTCCGTTGACCCTGATTCCCTCCATTCGAGTGGATCCGGTCAGTGGGCCGGTCGGCACGAAGGTGGTCTTATTCGGCCAGGGGTTCGGCAATTCCAAAGAACTGATGGATGATGCCGTACTGATCGATGGGCAGCCGGCCACGATCGCCCAGTGGAAAGACGACGTCATCGTCTTCCATGTCCCGCTCGACGCGGAATCGGGTCCGCTTGTGCTGAAACATCAAGGTCAGGAACGGATGCTCGGGCAGTTTACGGTTCATGTTCCCCGCGTAATCTCCATGAGTCCGGCCAGCGCGCCCATCGGGACGTTGTTGCGTATTCACGGCGAGCACTTTGGGTTTTACTCGGAGAGCGGGGCGACTCCGTACAACTTCATGGATTTCAATACCGGTGAGAATCGAGTCGAAATCGGTGGAGTCCCGGCAGTGATCTATCGGTGGAACGATGACCGGATCGATGTCTGGGTCCCATTCAGCGCGAAAACCGGCAAGGTCGTGATGTACCGGAGTGCCAACCGGCCGAACATCGGCGGACTCTGTTGTGCCGAACGAGGGGCTCAAGCCATCGAGGCCGGGAACTTCACGCTCGTGACGCCGGTCATCGAATCGTATGAACCTCAGACCGCCGGGTTGGATGCCACGGTGAGGATCAAAGGCCGAGGCTTCGGAACATTTCTCAAGACCGCTGAACATGCGGACTTGGGATTGAATCAGAAAGCCTACAAGCGGCGAGCTGACGTCGAAATCAACGAACCAGGGGAAGGTTTAAACGTCACCTCCAACGTTTCGCGGACGGAAGTCCTCTTCAACGGCACGGCGGCGCTGGTCCAGTCATGGACCGATGAGGAGATTGTGGTCACAGTACCGCATCGCAATCTGTACGGGATCGGAAAGAAGGGGGAATTTTTCGATAACTTGGCGACCGGTCCCCTAGTCGTTCGCCGGGGATCATGGGACCTCCTTCTCGATGGAACCTGTTGCTCACCGAAGAAGTGGGTGACGCTGGAAGCCGGACCGTTCACCATCGAAGCGGAAGGGCTTCCCGACTCAGGCTACTGGAATAACAACAGACCTGATGCGAATACCAATCAATAATGCCCTTTCTGTTCCAGCTAATCAGTGCGACTCAGCGGAAGGGGTTGTCTTCGTTCTTCATCCTGGTTTTCATGATTCTACCGCTCCCTCAATCGGCTGGGAGCACAGACTCCAACCTTTCCGTCACCACGCAAGTCAGTAATACGAAATCGACCTTGATGAGCATTCAGTTTCGTACGCCCCAGAGTGGATGGGCGGTGGGAAGCGGAGGGACAACTCTGCGAACAACCGATGGCGGAAAGAAATGGAAGCGGGTGACAAGCGGAACGGCCACCCTGTTAATGTCCGTGTTCTTTGCCGACGTATCGAACGGATGGGTGACGGGGGCCGGAGGATTTCTAAGTCACACAACGAATGGGGGAGAATTCTGGTCTCCCCAACCACTGGATACTCAGCAACCGCTGTACGGAGTCTTTTTCACCTCTCCAGCGGTCGGTTGGGTGGTCGGGGGAGGCGGCGCGATTTTTCATACCACGGATGGCGGCCTGCGTTGGATAGAACAGGCGAGCGGCACGACGGCGGCACTCTATGCAGCGCACTTTCTCAATGACCAGAAGGGCACGATCGTCGGCGCGCTGGGCACCGTCCTTTCGACAGACGATGGCGGTGCCACCTGGACGCCGCAAGAAACGCAGAACGCGGTGACCTTGTTCGACGTGTTTTTCACCGATTCCACGACCGGCTGGGCGGTCGGCAATGCGGGGGCCTTGTTTCAGACGACGGACGGCGGCGCCAAATGGGTTGACCAAACCTTGCCATGCGGCAAGACCTGTACAAAAGTCATCGACCTTTTGAAGGTGCGGTTCACCAGTCAGCAAGAAGGCTGGATTGTCGGCGAACGCGGGATGCTGTACCGGACGACCGACGCGGGCCTCACCTGGAGTGAGGGGAAATCAATCGCCCCGTCCTCACTATTCGGTCTCAGCTTTCCCGATGCCATGCATGGCTGGGCCAGCGGGGAAAACGGGGTCATCGTGCATCTGCAACCCCGTTAGTCGTTTTCTCAATCGCCGCGCAGCTCTTTCTTCAAAACTGTATCCGTCTTCTCGGAAGCCTCACGCGATCGAGCCGGTCAGGCGGCGGATCGAGTCACTTTGACATCGACCTTCAGGCCGGCATGGGTAAGCATCGTGATAAGCGTATCCACACTGAATAGGTCGATCTTGCCGCGCATGAGGTCGCTGATCCGGGGCTGCGTTACGCCAAGTTGTTCAGCTGCTCGTTTCTGCGTGAGGCGCTTGTCTTGGATGTGTTTTTCCAGTTCGACCATTAGCATCGCTCGCAGTTTGAGGTTTTCCGCTTCGTCCGCCTTGAATCCCAAATCACGGAAGATATTGCTACTTGATATTCGCTTCTTCATGTGTGCCTCCCCTGGCTCAGTAACCGTTGAAGCCGTTGGCGGGCGATATCTAAGGCTGTCTGTGGAGTCTTGCGCGACTTTTTTTCAAAGGCATGCAGGCCATAGACTGCTTCTGTCCATTTTGCCACGTAAATGACTCGATACTCATTACCGCTATGAATCCGTAGCTCCTGAACCCCATCGCCTATGCTGGGCATAGATTTCCAATCCGACGGGTTCAACCCTGATTGGATCTTAAAAAGCTGATAGCCGGTGTCTCGTTGGGTTTCATGTGTCCAGCTTCGGACTTTCTCTAACGATGAGCCGAGCCAGATAACCCGTTTCACAGGTGACAGTATATATAAAAAATTATATAAGCGTCAATCTGCAAACAGTAGGATCATTGCGTTAAGTTACGGTCTGGTCTTGTATCGTGCATTTTTCGTCAGCCGCTCTCAGCGGCCAGCTCTGGCGGCCATGGCAAAGAGGAAGAAATAGCGGTCGAGTGAGGTCAAATCACTGCCGTAGGTTTTTTCCGCCCAACATAGCGTCGCAGGGTAGTTCGCGCGCGCGCGTTAGTTCTTTTCGCCGTTCTTTCCATCAATCGTCCGCAATCGTCAAATCCAATAATTCCAGGGCGCGGTCGAAATCCTATTCGCGGCGCGGTCGGTGCATCTCAGAATCATCGGGTCTGTCGATACCAGCTTGCCGAGGCGTGAGTGGAGAACGCTGATAGTGGTATGGCGGCTACCTTCTGATTGGATTTTAACCCTTGATGCTCGTCGTGCGGGCGTCTGCTGGAACGGACACAGACATCCCTAGGCCCGGCTCATGCCAAAGCCGCAGGGTGGGGCCGTCGTAGCGATAGCCGCCTTGAACTGGATCGGTTGCCAGGAGCAAAGGAGTGTC
>JBKKBQ010000208.1:0-3741 GCA_046714015.1 Nitrospira sp. | reverse complement strand
AGAGCTGCCAGAGCAGCTCGGGGCGGGTGGGTGAGAAAAATTACGCCTCGCCTCTAAGACACTGGGCGCTCACCATCTCGCGCCCGTCCGCAAACGTGACGCTCATTATTCTTCGCGTCGCGGACCTTGCTGCGGCCCTTGCTGGACGGTCTTTTTGAGCATCCTGAAGTTATCCAGGCGGTAGTACCGTGCGGACAATTACAGCCGTATTGTTGGCATCTACCGAGTTTTTCCGCATTGTGTTAGACCAACACTCCTGCGAGAAGTCCGACGAGTATCGCAAGACCGACCCAGACGTGATGCCGGAACATGTCAAACGCGTGAGTCGGTGTAATCGGTCCTCGTAGCTGACCGATCTGGAACAGAAAAAATACCGTCACGCCGAAGAGCGCCGCGTAATAGGGCCATCCCAGCTGAGCGAACCACCCCGTTGCGATCAAGAATGCCAGCATGATCCCGAACGCCAAGCCCACCCCTTGGTGAAGAGAAGACCCGAAGTACAAGGCGGCCGACTTGACCCCAATGCGTCGATCATCCTCCTGATCCTGGATCGCGTAGATCGTGTCATACGCGACGGCCCAGGCGGCGGTTGCTCCAAAGAGACACCACACCGGTGTCTCCAAGTGCCCTCGCACTGCGGCCCAGGCCATGACCGTTCCCCAGCCGAACGCGATGCCAAGCATGGCTTGCGGGACATGGATCCATCGTTTGCAGTATGGGTAGAGGGCTGCGAGAAAGACTGCGACCGGGGCAAGCCAGGTCACGATCGGCCGAAGGAAGAACAGGAGACCGCCCGCTGTGAATAACAGCAGACTCAGCAGCATGTAGGCATGGCGTCGAGACAATTCGCCCGATGCCAACGGGCGAGTCTTGGTGCGGGCGACTTGCCGGTCGAACGATTGATCCGCCAAATCGTTCATGATCACGCCAGCGCTCCGCATGAGGAATGATCCGCCGATGAAAATAGCCACGAGATGAAGTGGGGGAATTCCCCGGGCGGCCACTACCAGCCCCCACATCGTGGGCAGGAGTAACAGATAGGTCCCAGTCTGGTTCGGCAGCCGGATCAATCGGGCACAAGCAGACCAAAGCATTCCCCAGGAAGCCGAAGCTGACACGGCGGGACTGGACATGGCGCGACCTTAGCCGAGGGAAAATGGGCTGTCAATGCGTCTTCCTCGGTTGTGACGCCGGTGCGAATTCTGTATAACCACAAGGTGAATAAGCGACAACTCATGCCGATCACATCTTGCCCGTTATGTCGCCACTTCATCTCCTTCTGTGTGGTGTTGGCACTAGTCCTGTCAGGTGTCGGCTGTTCCCTGCTCATGCGGGGGAAGGAGCCAGTCAGTTCCCAACCGATTCCACTGACGCCGGTGATCTGGTTCTATCCCAGCGTGACCACGGCTGAGGTATCCTACCAAGATGGTTGTGACGAGACGAGATCAGTTGCTTTGGCTGACTCGCTTGTCGCGTCCCTCCCCAAGAAGTTAACGGGAGTCTTTACCGGGGTCACAGCCCAGAGCCAGACCGACGAAACCCTTGCGTCCGACGGCGTGATTGAGGTCGGGGTCGGACTGAGGCGGATCGACCTGGCCATTCAAAAACCAGCGCCAGGCACCTATCCGGCGACGGCGACGGTGGGCATTGAAATGGTGTTCTTGGCCCGCGACGGCGCGGTACTCTTCAGTAAGAAACTCGAAGGCGCCGGGCGTGGTACGGTGGCGGTCGGGGAACAGTCGTGTCAGGTAACGGGCTTGGAGACGATTGTTCAGGACGCCATCGACTCGGCGAGCAATGGATTGGCTCAACAGCTCGCGCAATCGGTGCAGATCAGAGAATACGCTGCTCAAAGAGACCGATGGGTTCCGATGGCGGCACGTCCACGCCCCTCCGGCACGGCGCCTACGACGGAAGCCGTCACGTCACGTCCGGCGGTGGTCGAGACGGCGGCGCAGCAACTGTCGGTCCCTTCGACCACGCCTGCTGCGCCCGCGCAACTGAGTTTTCGGGCCATTATCCGGGATGAAAATCGTGACCAATTTCTTCAGCCGGACGAATCCCTCACGATCGAAATCGAAGTGAAGAACGAGGGAATGGGAGAAGCAAAAGACGTGATCGTCACGCCTGAAGGAAAAGCCGAGCTGGCCGCGTTGTTTCCCTCGGAAGTCCACATCGGCATCCTCCGCCCGGGAGAGATCAAACGCACCACGATCACACAACGGGTGACGGCATCCAAAGAGGACCATCTTCATGGAGAATTGACGCTGAATTTGCGGACGACCAGCCCGGTGGTGTCCGTTCCCACGCCCAAGATATTTAGTTTTGGGGTCAAACCGAAAGCCCTCGACCCGGCGTTGGTTCAGGATGTCGATACCATGCCGAATTCTCTCGCGGCGTTTCATCACCCGAAAGCCGTCATTATTTCGATCGGCGTCGGGACGTTTCGCGACGGACAGGTGCCGGGAGTCAAATATGCCCGCCATGATGCGGAAGTCATGGCCGAATATCTGCGCATCATCGGTGGTGTTCCAGGCGAGCGCATACGGATCTTGCTCGACCGACAGGCGCTCGAACGGGATTTGGAAGACACGTTTGAGCGATGGCTTCGAAGGAAGGTGGACCGGGAGACCATTGTCTATGTGTTTTTTGCCGGACGAGCACTGGTCGAGGCCGGGACCGGCGCGATCTCCCTCGTGCCGTATGACGGAACTCCCGCGGAGGCGAAGCAGCTCTATTCCCTCGTCCGGCTACAGGAAGTGCTCTACCGGCTCCCGATCCGGCGGGCGATTCTGATGTTCGACGTCTCGATGGACCCGTCTCCCGGCGCCGGTCTTGCCGACATTCCCTCGCCCGCCTGGGAATCCTCGGTCAGCGAGGCAAGGAAAGATGTGGAGATATGGATGGTGGGCAATCGAGGCCTGCAAGAAGCCCATGCGTATGACGAAGGCAAGCACGGGTTGTTTACGTACCATCTTCTGAGAGGATTACAGGGGGTGGCCGATGTGGACCGAGACGGGACGGTCATCGCCGGCGAACTCTGTACCTATGCTCGGGGTCAGACGGCGCTGGTGGCGCGTGAGCAATTCGGGAACAAGCAAGATGCGCTCTGTGTTCCGGGAATCGGGCGGGGAGGCATGGTGCGCATCCATCCCGTAGCGAGAGGCAATAACCCAAAGCCGGCTCCAATACAGAAACAACCGACCCTTCCAACCGATTCATCAGGGGTGGTTCCTAATCCGGGGAAGATTGGGCCATAAGGTTGAGATAAGTCTTGTTTGCTTCATTGACAGGTTCGCCGGGTGGCCGTTATCATGCCGGACAAGAACCCGCCCGTTTCCCTTCTGTCTCACCAAGGTGCCGGCGTAGCTCAGTTGGTAGAGCAGCGGTTTCGTAAACCGCAGGTCGCCCGTTCAATCCGGGTCGCCGGCTCCATTCTTTCAGGCACTTACGGTTTGTACAGAATCAGAGGAATCGGCAGGTGTTATTACGGTGTTAAGAAGGTAGGTATTAAGTTTATTCGCGGCTGTCAGCAAGTCACTCTCCGACACACTGTTGTAGCGTTTCCACATCAGCGGCGACTTGTGCCCGATAATCTGCATGGCTGTCGTCGTATCCACTCCCGCTCGCCTCAAATTTGTCGCAGCACAGTGGCGCAGGTCATGAAAGCGTAGATTGTCGATTCCAGCCTTCCGGCATGCCGTTCTGAATGCTGTTTTTACTTCTCTCACGGGATTACGC
>JBKKBQ010000207.1:0-6528 GCA_046714015.1 Nitrospira sp. | reverse complement strand
TGATCCGCCAAGAACGGAATCACCGATTTCTGCATCATGGCCTGCATCTCACTTGGGACACCCGGCAGCGCAATCACGCGCGCGTTCCGCCAGGTCAGCGCGAAGCCAGGTGCGGACCCGACGGGGTTGGGCAGGACTGTAGCCCGTGACGGGATCAAGGCTTGCCGCAATTGTCCGCGATTGGGTGTTCGCCCCCATTGCGCCAGCCTGGCCCTCATGCTCTCGAACGCTTCCTTGCGGCGAGCCAGTCGGAAACCAGTGACCGACGCGACGGCCTCCCTGGTGCAGTCGTCGACCGTAGGACCTAAGCCCCCGGTCATGATCACAATCCCGGCCCGACGGCACCCCGTCGTCAGGACTCCGGCAATGTCCGACTGATCGTCTCCCACGATTGTCTTGAATCTGACTTCGATGCCGATCGCGGCCAGGGCATCGGCAATAAACAGCGAATTGCTGTCGGACCGTCCTCCCAAGAGCAGCTCGGAACCAATCGCAATGGTTTCTGCCGTAGAAATGCGGGCCGATGACTTCAATGACATAGGCTACTCAATGTCGGCAAAGCTGAGCGTGAATCGGACCTCGCCGCCGGTCGCGGGAAATATAATGATCGTTGTCGGCGCATTCGGATCGAAATCGGCATATCTGAAGGTGGCGACGACTTTAGCCAGAAATTTTGGTGATGTGGGCCATGCCGAACTCCGACTGGCTTGGCCATCGACCCGCACCGTGGCAGGCTTGACCACCCTTCCCCCTTGGTCAAGCACCATATAACTGTTGACCGCGAAGGAAGGACTGTCCCCAAGGATCACCGCGCTCACGAGCATCGTCGGGGCCTCAGTCACTTGTGCAAGATCGGCGGCGCTCGGTTCAAGCCCCCGTAAGGCCATGTGCGTGGCCATGACCGACAATCCCCCGAGTTTCGTGACAAGAAATCCGCCGGGATGAAGATCATCACCGCTTCCGAATCGAGCATACAACGTCTCGGGGGATTGACGGTGCGCTGCTGCCTCTTTCCCTCGATCGAGTGCCTGCCGGACTTGTGTCTGTGCCGGCTGTACCTCAATCGCAGCCGATGGACACACAAGCCCACAGGTCCAGATCACCGCGATCCATACAGACCCGTACGCAGGAGACTTCATCGGATTGCGAGTAACAGAACCCTTGTAGCCTGTCAATAACTACACGTCTGCCTCGCTCTCCCGTTGACAAGACGGAAGGGGAAATGCTAAACGAAGAAAACTGAAGAAGTGTTTCCTTTTAATCTACTAAATTAGGAGCTTTGAATGTCGACCCCGGAAACTCCTGCTACCACACCGACGCCTCGACGCCAGTACGTCAACTTTGTCTTCTATAAAGTGGATCCGGCCTGGCGGCGCCTACCGGAGGATGTGCGCACCCAAGGAAAACAAGAGTTCATGCGGGCCGTGGAGGACTTTAACGGCAAAGTGTTGGTAGTCCCCTATTCCACCATCGGCATCCGAGGGGACTGCGACTTCATGCTCTGGCGCATCAGCTACGACCTTGACCTGTTCCAGGATATGAGCACCAAGATGCTTGCCTCAGGCCTGGGACAGTATCTCTCCACCCCCTATTCTTACCTGGCGATTACGAAGCGATCCGTCTATGTCGATCACCACTCACACGCGGGACAGGAAGGAAAGCGCCTGACGGTGGTGCCGGGAAAGAGCAAGTACATCTTCGTGTATCCGTTTCTCAAGACACGGGAGTGGTTTCTGCTGACGAAGGCCGCGCGGCAGGGCATGATGGACGAGCACATCGAAGTGGGGCATCGGTTTCCGTCCGTGAAGCTGAACACGACGTATTCGTTTGGGTTGGACGATCAGGAATGGGTCGTCGCGTTTGAAAGCGACAAGCCCGAGGATTTCCTGGACTTGGTGATGGCGCTGCGTGAGACGGAGGGATCGCGCTATACCCTGCGGGACACCCCGATTTTCACCTGCCTTCGCAAGAGCCTCAAAGAAACCCTCGACACCCTCGGCGGCTAGATATCCGGATCAGAGCAGTCCTAGGGTCTTCGGTCGTCACGACCGAAGACCCTTTGTTTTGTGGGCAATACAACGCTCGGTTCCGCGGCTTTGACAGTCCGACAAAGCCTGTGTTACCTCTACAAGATCATTCGCTGGGGGTCCCATGGCTGATACCACCGCTCTCTATGCCCTGCGTTTTCCCGATGGCTCGGTGAGCCTCTACATTGATGAACTCTATGCCCACGATCGTGGTATCGACCCTTCCCAGCTTGTGCGGGTAGAAATCCCACGGGACATGTTCGTCAGCGGCAGCGTACAGGACATCCGTGAATATGTGGCGCGTCAACTCGAACAATGCGAACAACGCGAACAACGGACCGGCACAGCGTAGTACGACATCGGGTGCGATGTCGTGCCGTCTCAAGCTTGCTGAAACCTTAGACTCTGCATCATAGATTCTGCACCATCTGAAAGAACACATGACGCAAGCAGTAATCGCATCGCCTCTGACAGCCGAGATGATTGAAGACGTCATCGCCGGCTTGCCGATCCAAGGTCGCATCATCCTCCGACTGTTGCTGATCCAGTATCTCGACGTCACCCACGAGGAAATCTTATACATGGTGGCGGACCGGCCGGACCCCAGATGTGTCTCCGGCAAGAAGCCCGTCACCACGATGACGCAGGAATCGATCACGGCGATGATCAATCGCCGGAACGAATATCGCAGGCGGGCCCGGCTTCGACGAGAACGAACGTGGCTTCAATGCGTGGCCCTGAACAATCAGCTACATACGGCGGATGCCTTGGCCTCTCGAGCGGCTCTCCTGCTCGCTGACCGTGGCGTTTCTGCCGAAACAATCGCCACGCTCAATTCGCAGGCGCGGTCGGCCGTCCCCACCACGACGCTCCGGCTGCTGCAAGAGCGTTGGGAAGACAACGCGATTACCGCAGAGGACTATCAACGGCAACGGTTGGCTATTGAGATGCAAACCTGTCTCCGTCTTGCCGAACGGTTCAAGAAACGTCTCGACCTGGCTGAGCGCGAGCAGCGGACATCGGATCAGACGATCTTGCTCGATCATGAGATCGGCCATATTTGGGGAATTCCAGCCGGCACCTTGGCAGCGCGTAAGGTCAAGTTCTTGTCTCAGTATCTCACCGCACTGCAGGCCAAAGGCTCAGGGACCCGTCCGGCACAGGGAGATACACCCTCCCTGGAGCTCTGGAAGGACACCCTGCAGGTTCTTTCTCGTACTCCCATCGAACGATCGATCGCCACCTACGATGGTCTCGAGCAGACGGAGTCGGCCTTGCTTGAAAAACTGACGGCCTATGCCCTGATTCGAATACCGGAGGCCGCTGAAACGAAGTTTTGGAATTCGTTGGTGTATGGAGCCAGCTCGAACGCCATGCACACTGAAATCACGAGAACGCTATTCGGACTTCAACGGCTGGTCTCGATTCAGGCGGACGTCGATGTCGGCGATGCGGCGCTGGACGAGGAACTCCTCACACGAACGACTCCAACGCCAAAGGAAATGGAGCTGGTCGTCGCGCAGAATGATGTCGGCCAACCAGAAATAACCGAGCTGCAGAAACAGATTCTTCATAACTTTATCGGTGAGGATGTCAGTGGTCGCGCCTCCGACAAATGGTAAACTTTCGTCCTTGCCAACCACCGACAATTCGGTATAATTGCTCATCGCCGATGTCCACACACTCGACAATGCGATACTCTTTTTTCGCCGGCGTGGCGATGTTTTTCTTTCTCCTCCTGCCTGTCTGTCCGACCCAGTCGGGATCATTCGGCTCTGCCCCTCCGGCAGCTGCGTCCGGCCTGCTCGAGATCGCAGAACTTCTAGCCCATCCTGAACTGTACGACCATCAAGATGTCGTCGTCACAGGAAGGGTGATGAACGTCCAACTGGCCACCAATCGCCAGGGTCAACCTGCCTATGGATTTTTGCTGCAGGACCAGGCCGGCACGCTCAAAGTGGTAAGCCTTGGGCAGCTGGAAGTCCGCGAAGGTGATCAAGTGATCGTCGAGGGTGTCTTCAGTCGCCTCAGACAAGTGGGCCGTACGATCGTGTACAATGAGATCAAGGCGCTTTCTGTCAAACCTCTGGCTCGTCTCAATCCCGACCTCGTCGGCTGATCCATCAAGCGATCTTGCAAGCGATTCTTGATGTGGATCAATCGAGCTTCTGAACAAACTCCGCATGACCGTCTTTCCTGACGTATACGTGTACAGCGTCACCCGTGACGACCGCGTCCTTCCTCGAATGGGGGTCGACGTGGATTCGCAGCTCTTCTCCTTTCGGCGTTTGGATGCTGTACCACTCTCCATCGACTCGGATCAGAGTTCCGGTCACACCGTCCAATCCGCATCCGGGCAAACCCATACTGCCTATCAACAGGGCAAGCAACCCTCGAATCATCATTGTGCGATTCACTCTTACACCTCCGTTAGCGGAAGACGTCGATAAGAAATCGAAACCCGATCTGAATAGTATAATTCCATTCTTCCGGCAAACCGCCGCCTCCTGCAACGAGGCGAACGTCTTCCGTCGTGTTACGAATGCCTCGAAAGACCAGATCCACCTGCATACTCGGCGTCCTGTACCAACGGAACCCGGCTTGATACGCTGGAAATTTCTCCTCAAATCCAAAAGGATCACCGTTGAACGTCTCGGCAAGGAATCGTAGTTCCCGTGAGAATGTGATCACCTCGAACCCAGCCGCCCAATAGAACTTCATCTGATAAGTCGCCGGACCGGCGTCGTACCGATTCTTCGTCCCAAGATTCACATGGATGGCCAAGTCGTTATCGTAGGGGTCCGTACTATTCTCGGGCGTAAAGAGAAACCAACTGATGTGGGCCATCGTATACGAATCCCAGTGTTGCCTGTTTCCGCTGAGCGGAAACAGCGACGCTGCGGCGACCGATATCGATGGAATCATCCCGAATGATCGGTGGATGACGTACTTCGGCTGGATGAGCATATCCAGAGGGCGCGCCTGGCCACCTTGGTAGGTGAACCCGAATCCACCTGCAATCAGTTCGAATCTATCTGTAAGGGCTAAGCCCTGAATTGAACGGGCCTCTACAACCGGCCTGTTGCCGTCTGCCATACTTACCCCTGCGAAAGACTCCACTTCGAACTGCCCTTTGTAGACGATTCGTGCGTCGTCGGTCACGAATGGACGGACAGCGAAAGCATCTGAACTCCAGTTGAGCGACACCGTTGCGACGACAAGCACCATCGCTCCGAGGCGCTGAACACAGCACACCATCATACTCACGGCCGGTTCTCCCACTGTCATTAGGCAGGAAATCACACATACGCGCCTGCTCAACTCTTTGAGTACATGAGATCGCCTTAAACCTCAATCTAAATTCGATCGGGCTTCCAACCGTAACAAACATTTAACACCCCAGTACGAGGAGCATCATCCTTCGGTCACAAACTGTCGGCATGCCCTAGCCGGCTCAACGATGTGCTTGGGATCCGTGACCCATCTGAATAAGAAATCAATGTGGAGATTGCGGTGCGCGCTCAGTGCGGAAGCTTCAAGATCCAAGTAAGCATTCGATCTGAGACCCGATCGGGAAGGAGTTTCGCCATCAGCGCACGGAGCTTGGCATCGGTTCCGACCAAATACCTGGTTTTTGGAGAGGGCGCCGTCAACGCTGCTTCAACCACTTTGGCGACCGCAGCCGGCGAGATCGCTCGTTTCGAGGCTTCTCCAACGACCTTCCTGACGGCGGCCACAACAGGCTTATAGAGGGTTCGAAGTTCCGTCTCTATGGCAGTCTCTCGCTCGGCAGCCTCGATCGCTGACTTGTTCCAAATAGGCGTGGCGATCGCACCCGGCTCGATAATCGAGACATGAATCCCCCATTGCTGGACTTCGAGGCGCAAGGCATCTGTAATGGCTTCCAGCGCAAACTTGGATGCTGAATAGGGGCCCATCAGTGGCGTCACTGCACGCCCTGCAATAGACCCCATGTTAATGATGCGCCCCCGTGCTTGCCGAATCAGCGGAAGAAACGCCTGGGTAACTGCCACCTGCCCGATGACATTGACCTCAAGCTGCTGTCGAAAGTCGGAGATCGGTACGGCTTCAAGCGGTCCCACCACTGCAATGCCGGCATTGTTAATGAGTCCAAACACTCCGCGATCTTTCGTCGCTTCCAAAACAACCGTGTGAGATTTCCGAATGGTTGTGAGATCCGTCACATCGAGTTCCAACTGGACCAGCCGATCGGAACTGGCCTTTTGAAGGGCCACACCGTCTTCTGATTTCCGCACTCCGGCAAACACGACGAAACCCAATCGATCCAGATGCAGCGCACAGGTCGCTCCAATTCCAGTGGACGCCCCCGTGATAACTACTGCACGATTGTCTCCGATCGACATCTCGCTCCTTTCGATTCTCAGCCGGAGGACCATAACAGGTTTCGAGCTACTTCATCCAGCAGTCGAGCCTCTCTATTGATTTGGTGTATTCATCTGTCAATGGCATCAGCCCTTCG
>JBKKBQ010000206.1:0-3182 GCA_046714015.1 Nitrospira sp. | reverse complement strand
ATCGGAGTCCTGGACAAAGCACTTGGTGTCGTCGATACCGTGGACGGCAAGGTGTTGCACACCCTCTCAACGTTCGTAAAACAACTTCCGCCTGGCACGATGGTCAAGGTGCGCGAGCTGACCGTCGACGGAGCGTCCATCCTCATGGAGGGGGAGACCACTTCCTTTGACGCCGTGGAACGACTCAAGCAAACCCTCGCCTCGAGCCCCCGATTGAAGGATGTCGCGGTGACCGAAACCCGTGTGGGCGCTGGTCCCAATCAAGTCGTCTTTTGAATCACCGTCACGGTGGAGAAATCATGACGCAGAGCTTCCGCGAACGCTGGCGCCAGATGTCGCAACGTGAGCGCACCCTCGTGCTGGCAGGCGGGATCGTCCTGGGACTCAGCCTCCTCTTTATCCTGGTCGTGGACCCCCTGCTTGACACGCTCGATCGCCTCGAGCGCCAAGAGGTGCGGAAGCAGAAAGAGCTGGCCGAACTGGCGGTACTCGGCCAAACGTATCTCGCCAAACGGGACCGCTTGACCTTGACCGAACGCCGCATGCCGGGAGCCGACAGTCGTTTCTCCCTGCTGACGTTCATGGAGGAGGCGGCCACCACCGCCCATGTGCGCGAGCGCATCACCGGCATGCAACCCCAACAACAATCGCTGGCGCAAGGCTACGAGGAAACGGCCGTCGATCTCCGATTGGAAAGCATCCAATTGCCGGACTTGCTGGCATTCCTCGTGGCCATTGATCAAGCTCCGTACAATCTTCAGGTTCGCCACTTGCAGATCCGCCCGAAATTCGACAATCCGGTCAATATCGACGCAACCGTTCGGGTCTTGAGCTATGCCAAGAGCTGACGAACGAGGCGTGGCACTACTCTTAGCGCTGCTCATACTGACGCTTCTCACCGCTCTCATTCTTGAATTTGACGCCGAAGCGCGCCGCGAGTACCGGGCCGCCGCCGCCTTTCGGGACGACTACAAGGCAACCATGCTGACCCGAGCCGCCGTGCAGGCTGCGCGAGCCGTGCTGCAGCAGGATCTCTTGCGTGAAAAGATGACGGGGCAGAAATTCGATGGGCCCACCGATATCTGGGCCATGCCGATCAAGAATTATGCGATTGGGGACGGGTTCCTCACCGCGCAGATCCAGGATGAAACGGGAAAATTCAATCTGAACGACCTGGTGACGACGTCGGGAGGTGAGATCGAACAGAAGAAAAAAATCGACCGAGCCAAGCGATTGTTCGAACTGCTCAGGGTCAACCCCAACCTGGTCGATGCCCTCATCGATTGGATGGATCAGGATGAGGTACCTCAACCGGCCGGTGCCGAGAGCCTCTACTACCAATCGTTGAGGCCGCCCTATCGGTCCGCAAACACTCCCTTGCCTGGGCTGGGAGATCTCCGGCTCATCAAGGGGTTCACGCCGGAGATTATCGAGCAGATCTCCCCCTACGTGACGGTCTTCCCACAAGAGGGAGGAGCACCGATGAACCTCAACACGGCCGATCCCATCGTCCTTCAGACCTTGGATCCAGGCGTCACCCAAACCGTCGCGATGGAGATCGTCCAAGGACGGCCTTACAAGACGAAAGTGGAACTCGATCGAGTCGGGAGCTTTCAGGACATTGGTAAAGTGTTGCGGGCCGCAAACACCTACGATATCAAGTCAGACTATTTTTCCGCGCGCCTCGCCATTACGATTAATGAAACCACCAAGACTGCTTTTGCCATCCTGAAGCGAGATGCCGCCAAGGGCGAGAGCACCGTCGAATACATGCGGATTCTCTAATGACATGAGATGAGTTTCGAGTTTCCGTATGGGAAAGTCCACTGCGTCCGCACTCCGGTGTCTTGATCATCGCGAAGGGATGGCGCATACCAGCCCACCTGGGCTAAGGCAGAACGATCGACCGGTGCACCAGATCTTTTGTGTCCTTCGAGCGGGCACACGATCGGACTTGTTCGCTGATCGAACATCATCTGCTTCGCGCGTCTCCCTCTCCTCTCTTGCACACGAACTCCTTGCAGAGCAGCGGAAAAACTCTTCCGACTCCCGTTGGAGCTGGGAGAAGCAGCTGCCCGAGTCGTATTGATTCCCCCGTCACAAGGGAAGCCAGATCGATGGGGGGCGATGTTAGCAAGGATGAAATCCATGTACGCCAATCCTCGTGTGATGCGTACGCAGGGGGAAGACAAGCCTCATGCCAATTGAGCGGCTTCTAAGTACGCAGACAATCAGGCCTGTTGTGGTGGGCAACCTTTACGACTCTCTCTTGAGAGAGGAAAACTTTACAGCGTGCTACCAAAAAGTAACCATCGAACCGGCAAGCAGTTCGTTCTTTGCGCAGTTACAGCGGCGCTTCAAACTGTGAGGAGGGAGACTTCTTTAATCGGTCTTCCGGCCGTTTGAACTTGAACTGCCAATCCTGTTGGCCGGATTCGGGAGATGAGCGGAACCACCCTTCGGCGGCAAAATGCTGGTCGGACTTCGACTTGCCCTCTGGATAGAATTTGAACTGCAGATGTTTCCCCCGATCTGCCTTCGTTTCATCAGAGCTGAGGTTTCCCGAAACTTCTAGGTGGTCCTCCAGTCGATCGAGCGCCTGATTAAGCAACGAACGGAGGACAGTCTTGCCCAGCGCCTGGTCGAAGGGTTGATCGGGTTCGAACGATTCCGTCTCCGCCGCCCAAACCGGAACGGCAAGGCACATCACGAAGAGCGCGATTACGCAAGTTCGCACCATAAGAGCACTGTAATCCCTGAGCATGAGATGGTCAAGCGCCTATTCGGGATGCACGGGACCTTCTCCGGCTTTGCGACCGCTATCAAGACTTTGTCTCTAGTCCCAACACAGGAGATGAAATGGCAGCTCGCGCTGAATCGCCTGGAGGTCCCCGTGGTTGGTGGTGATCCCACTTGCGCCGATACTTCTTGCCGACAGGGCAATCAACACATCAAAGGCCAGCTCGCGAGCGCCTTCGACGATAGTGGATGGTCCCGAAGGAGTTTCTTGTATTCCTGAATCGCCTCGGATCGGGTTTGCCCCGAGACCTCAGCCCTCAACAAATGCTCGACCAAAAGGCTTTCGCCGATCGGGCGAGCGAGCTTTCAGGATGGTCCCTGACGATCTTCTCAAAGCAGCGCTGCGTCTCCGGCCATGCGCCCTTCCTGTACGCAGATTGGCC
>JBKKBQ010000205.1:0-8848 GCA_046714015.1 Nitrospira sp. | reverse complement strand
GCGAGGAACAAGAGTAGAACCACTGGGCGACCTAGAATGATTAGGCATATCATGCGGGTCTCTCCCTTCATGGATGGTCGAAAGCGTCCGCTCATTTTCTCTTATAGGTTTGACGCTGAGATTCGCCGTGGCCTGCGTGGGAAGTCAGAGATTGCATGCATACATCCCGCTTGGAACGCGCTGAGGACTGTGGCTTACTACATTGCAGTCATTCGATCCTACGACAGCAGGCACATTTCACGGTGCGCGCGCCCATTGCTTATCTTCTTCTTGTACCACTTCCCGTGCTTTTCCTGACCTGGGCTTAACCATAGGCTAACGACTGGTGTCCACTGGGGGATAAGGTTTATTGGCCGCGGCTCAGCTCGGCGCGGACAAAACGGCGAAGAGCCACGCGCAGGGTGTTCTGTAAGAGGAAAGGAAGCACCTGGTCGGAGATGAAGGCATCATCATCGGGCGTGGCGCACAAGTTGGACAGGTCGCCGGCACGTTCATCAAGGCCCTGGCTCAGCAACGGGTCCGGGACGCAATTCATATGGGCGGCGGGGCATCATATGCCGCTGAGCTGATCGAGCAAAGCTTGTTACTCGTGACCTGTTGAAGATATGGCAAAGTAATCATACGAGTTTCCACTCTTCGAGGTTTCCTTTGGAGCGGTTTTATTTTTGCCGCAGTGCATTGGAAGAAGGCCGGGCCGGGGGGAGTCCGATGATGGTAACGCAGGATGTAAATGGCTATGCCTTAGAGGACTCCCAAGTGGCACCCCAGCGGCCGAAACATGCCAGGGGGCCCTTCTGCTAGACCAAAACAGGTGGAACCATACGTGTCAGCGTTGCCCCTAATACTCTGAATTAGACTCTGATACCACGGTACTACCCTGGCCTCCTTTTGTTTTAGTGGCGCAAAGCGAATATGGGAACCCATTCCAAGCCCGTGTAGGGGGTGCGCCTTCGTTCACCGTCAGAGGTGTTAATACGGTGTTAAGGAGAGCGACAACACGGACTGAAGTGAAGAGAACTGGTACGAAGTCAAACTACAACGAAATGGGCTCTGTGATTGAAGGAAGGCGGGATTGCCCAAATTTTTATGGACTTGAGCAACCCCTTATTACTGATTTGTAAACCGCAGGTTGGAGGTTCGATTCCTCTCGCCAGCTCCACAAGAAGCGGACCTCCAACCAGGGGTTTCGAAGAGGATACGTCCTTTTTCATCGTCTTACGCCGCCGGATAAACCTCTTCAGGACGTCTTTCTACTTATCCCAGCCAGCAACAATTTATCATCTATCGTACTGAGCCGCCAGACAAACACCTTCTGTAGATTCCATTTTTCATTCAAACCACTGACAATTCATCCTTGGACAAAGTGGCCCTTGCGCCCCCCAGCATCCCACTATGGTGACGGGTAACTCTCAATGGAAATCATCAAATGCGTATAGGGAGTTCCCGCCCACATGACCCAGGGGCCGCCGTTTTTGGATTCGTCGACAAGCTCTTCAACGTTTCTACATCAGGCACATGGGAAAGGCACGACGCATCGTAGGCAGCCACGTTTGCAGAGATACGACGCGAGCCGGAAGCAGCGGGCTGAGACCTGCTGCAAACACAAAGGCCGCGCCTTTCGAGACGAGGCCTTTGCTGGTCCACTGATGAATAGCCCGACAGGATGCTGAAAATGTCCGCCGGCGGCGTTCTCGCATCGCTCAGAGGCTCAACGTACCGAAGCGTACGCCTCGCCGCTTCGCTCGCTGCGGCCTTGCTGGACAGCCTTTTTGAGCATCCTCAATTTACTCTCCAAAGCCTGCTATCGCTCCACCTCGGTCAAACTCGTTTCGGCTTCCAGCTCATCCATCTCGGCATCCGGCTTTACCTTCGTGGTCGACGGGTGAAGGCCGTACTTTCTCAGCATCTTATAGAAATCGGCTCGGTACCGGCCGGCAAATTGCGCAGCACGGGAAATATTTCCGCTCGTCAATTGGAGGACGTTTTTCAAATACGTCCGCTCGAATTCTTCTTTGGCCTCAGTCAGCGGTTTGAGCGGTGAATCGGGCGCCACACTGACCGCCGGCAACAAATCCGGCGTGAGCATATCTTGCCGTGACATCACCACGGCCTTTTCAACCACGTTTTCCAGCTCGCGCACGTTGCCCGGCCAGGGATTGACCATGAGCCGATGAAGTGCAGCGGGCGTGAATCCCTTCACCTCCTTGTTGGCCCGCTTCACGCTGAGTTTGAGGAAGTGTTGAGCCAACAGCGGAATATCATCGCGCCGATCGCGCAACGGCGGAATGAACAGGGGAACCACTGAGATGCGATAGTACAGATCGTTACGGAAGGTCCCGTTCTTCACCGCCTCGCTGAGATCCCGATTGGTCGCGGCGATGATGCGAACGTCGACTTTGACCGAGTTGTCCGACCCCACCTCTCGAATCTCCCGCTCCTGCACGGCGCGCAACAATTTCACCTGCATGGACAGCGG
The DNA here is from genome assembly GCA_046714015.1 of Nitrospira sp. GTDB lineage: Bacteria > Nitrospirota > Nitrospiria > Nitrospirales > Nitrospiraceae > Nitrospira_D. Next base: position 6,372 of record JBKKBQ010000205.1, on the reverse strand, counting down.
CATCTCGCCGATCTCGTCAAGGAACAGCGTGCCGCCGTTGGCCATTTGAAACAATCCGCGCTTCGCGCCAAGGGCGCTCGTAAACGCGCCCTTGACATGCCCGAACAACTCGCTCTCGAACAGCGTTTCGGGAATAGCGGCGCAGTTGAGTGCGACAAAGGGACCTTTTCCGCGCCGGCTGTTCGTATGAATGACGCGAGCCATCACCTCTTTGCCGGTGCCCGTTTCTCCAAACAACAAAATGGTCGCATCCGACTCGGCCACTTGCCCGATTTGCTGGATGAGCCGTTGCATCTCCGGACTCCGCGCCACGACATTTTCGAGTCCGTACAGTTCCTTGACCAGCGACTTGAGCCGCTGAATCTCTCGGCTCATTCGCTGTTGCGCGAGCGCTTTCTCGATCGTGGCTTTCAGCTCCTTATCATCAAACGGCTTCGTCAGGTACCCGAACGCCCCCCGTTGCATGGCCTCTACGGCATTGGGGATACTGCCATGGGCCGTCAGGATGATGACCGGAAGTCCCGGATGACTTCTGAGTAGTTCTTCGGTCACGTCCAACCCATCCTCGCCGCGAAGGCGAAGGTCGGTGATCGCCAGGTTAAACATCGTTTTCTTCGCCTCGGCGGCGGCATCCTGCCCAGTCGTACAAGGCGTGACCGCAAAACCCATCGCGGACAACCGCATTTTCAACAAATGCAACAGCCCCTCATCGTCGTCGACTACGAGAATATTTTCTTGTTCCATAAAATCCCTTCTGAGGTTCGTTACGGTGTCGTCTCGGGAACGGGAACCGGAACGGTGGTCAATGGTGGACGTATCGGGCGCACCTTTTCCCGCATTTCCTGGTCGATTCGCTTCAAGGCCTCAAGTTGCGTAGACAGCTCCTCAATCTTCCGGTCTCGCTCGGTAAGCTGTTTTTGCATATTTTGAATCGACCCCGGATCGGCCGGCGCCTTTGACGAGTCTTTCTTGGACAAGAGTGCCTCGATCCTGTGATCCCGATCCGTCAGCTCGCGATGCAAGGCCCCAACTGTCTCGGATTCGTCGTCCTTGGATGCACGGAGTTGTTGAATGAGTACCTCCCGATCAAGCAAGTCCCGCACCAGACGATCGGCAGTCAACGCCCATGACGCATTGGCTTCTGCATGGGCTGGGGCTCTAAAGACGGCTTCGGGCCACGAGCTGTAACCAGAAACAGGTTGTTGTAGCAATTCAAGCCAGGCTTTGCTTGACGCAGCCAATTGGCTCTTGGGACCAACAGCGAGGACTTTTCCAAAATATTTCTCTGCAACTTCGCGGCTTTCATACAGTCCGAGCAGCCCGCGCGTAAAGTACACGTGGTCGCAGGAGTTCAATTCACCACACTTTGAGGCCAAGCTCTCTTGTTTCTTTGCAAGCAATTGAAAAACTTTGACTTCTCGAGGCTCTGCCGCAAAATATGGACGAGAGGGAGGTGCCGGCGTCGTCCAAGCCGCACATCCTGCCAGCAAGAGAAAAGTGACGATGATGGGGCCTCTTATGAGAGACAGTGCTGCTCTTGTCACGCGTGCCCTGCCTTTTCCGGTTTTGCCAACCGTAGGATAAACCGTACAGTCGCCCCCTTGCCTTTCTCGCTTTCAATCCAGATCCTGCCGCCGTGAGCCTCAACGACCTGCTTAGCCAATGCCAAGCCCAATCCACTCCCCGCCGTATGCTTCCCTTTCGTGCGACCTTGATAAAAACGTTCAAAAATATGGGGGAGATCGTCTGGATTGATCCCAGGTCCCGTATCCGAAACGACCACCTCAAGAACTCCGGCTTGCGGATCAGGTTTCAGCTGAACCTTCACCACCCCTCCCGCGGGGCTGAATTTCAGAGCGTTGGAGAGTAAATTGTCGAGCACCTGTTCCAGTCGAGACGCATCAGCCTTGACCCACGACCGCTCCCCGATATTTTCCAGCACCAGCTGCACGTGTTTGGAGTCCGCCAACAGGCGCACCTTGTTGATGGAAACTTCGCCGATTCGCTGCAAATCCACCGGGACAATGCGGTATTCCATCATCCCGGCTTCCATTTTCGATAAATCCAGAATCGTGGAGATCAGATGGATCAACCGCCGGCTGCTGTCGGCCATAATCCGAAGGGTTGTTCGTTGCTCTTGCAGGAGCGGACCAGGAATCTCATCAAGGAGGAGGTGCGTGCCTTCTTGAATCGAGGCCATGGGGGTGCGCAATTCGTGAGACACGTGCGCCAAGAACTCCGTTTTCATCTCGTCTATTTCCTGCAGCTTTATACCCATCCAGTTCACTGTATCGACTAACTCTCGTAACTCCGCAGGCGCTTTGATCTGAAGGGACTCTCCGAAGTTTCCTTGCCCGATCTGCTTGATGTGCCCTTGCAGCTGTCGGAGTGGACGCAAAATTGTATAGCTCGCGATGCCGGCAAGCCCTAACCCGAACACCAACGCCACCAGGACCAGTTGCTCTGTGACCGCCTCTGCTTGGGCAGCGCTGGCTCGGGATTCCGTCACCCCGACACTCACTCGAGCCTCGTGCAGATCGATATAGCCCTGAATCGAGAAGGACATCCGATCCATCAGGGCATCGCGCCGGATGTCATACTCTGGATCAGCCTGACGGATCTTCCCCTTCCCCCGCGCGATATGAATTTCATCCTGAAAAAGCTTCACCCGCTCCTTGAGCAATTCATCCGTCTCTTGGAGCAGTTTCAACCCCTGAGAGGAGCTTTCCTGGCCCCGTAGCAGCTGGAGACTGCGCTGAAACTCACCAATCTCTTCGGTCAGATTCGTCAGAAAGGTGTGATCCCTCGTTGCAAGGTATTTCTTTTCACTATTCAATTGGGCATAGAGCGAACCCAATAGCCTCTTCGCGGATTCAGCAGCCGGATAATGATAGGACGCCATCTGGGTACTCATCGCTGTCAACTGCCGAAGCTGAAAGAGCGCGTAGATATTGACTCCTCCCATGACGGCGATAATGACGAGAGACGTCATGACCAGCCGCCAAAAGATGGAAAGTTGCATGAGTCTTCACTCTATCCAGACAGCGTCCTGAAGAAACAGAGCTCAAGTGTAGGCCAACCCATACACTATTTCAGCTCCGATCACAAGCCAAGATCCCTCAACAGCCCCAGAAGTGCATGGAACTGATACAGGAACCACTGTAGTGAAACGATCTGCGGTGACCGTCTATCGTGACTTCGGCCCCTACTGCCTGGTGTCAAACTGGTGAGAAAATAGTCGTTGCCGTCTAGAGGATCCATGGAGAGATGCAAAAAGGTGGCCGCGGAACAACAAGATCGCCATGGCCATCGGTGGCGTGAGGAGTAACAGCACGATCACTTGTCCTTCAGAATCAAAACCGACGTAGGACAACCACCCTCCGATCGCGGTGAACGGGAGGAGAAGAATCTGGAAGAAGTCGAGGCCGGCTCCCCGACCAACACGGCCGGACAGTGAAAAAAAATCCATCAGGCCACTGGGAGACAGCACCACAGGCAAGATCAGAATCGCGAATGGGAGGAACCACTCGATCCAATGCTCCAGTATGAATTGATAGGAGGTCTTGATGACCTCGAGGGAAGAATCGTGTCGGACTTGATAGATGACCTCCGGGGCCGGGTTCAGTAGGATGAAGACCAGGAGCAGGAACGCGGACGAAAGAAATTGGCCGTACGGGTTGGCTTGCATGCCCATATCGAGCAGCATCGTCGGCACCCACAACACGAATCCGACGCTGATCACATCCCAAAAGTAATGCCCAAAGCTTTCGGTCAGGTCCGTGAAGCGAATGGTCCTCGCCGCACCGAGAGACTGTTCAATCAGCCGGAGCGTCGCGCCGACCAACAAGGCGTTCAGGATGCCCAGGATAAACCCGCCGGCTATCCCCAACGGACCGAGGATCCGCGAAGCCCCCACAAACACCACGGCGAAGACAATGAGCGCGACCATCGTCAGCCAACTTCGGGCGAGTGAACGTCCCGTCGAATACAAGACTTGTCGATAGAGTTGAAGAGTGGCTGACACGAAGCTGACCATGCCGGTGCGTACCCTAATCGGGATTCCCCAAGAGGTCAAGGACTAGTCGCGTTGCCTGCGGGAAATATGTTCGAGTTGACTTACCCGGGGTGATGATTATCACATGACTCATCAACAAGACCTTTTACGGGTGACGAGCCATGGACATGAACCGAATGACGATCAAGCTTCAAGATGCGCTACAGTCCGCCTCTGCCCATGCGCAGCGTCGAAGTCATCAGGGCATCGACGTGGAGCACGTGCTGTTGGCCCTGCTCGATCAGGAAAGCGGATCGACCCCTGCCCTGCTCGAAGGGGCCGGTCTTGCCATGCCGGCGGTTCGTCAAGCGGTTGAACAAGCCTTGGCCAAACTGCCCCAGGTACAAGGCTCCGGCGCCGCGCCTGGTCACATGCATGTGGCCACCCGCCTCAGCCAGGTCCTGAGCCGAGCAGAGGAGGAGCAGAAGTCGCTGAAGGATGATTTCTTAAGCGTCGAGCACGTGCTTCTGGCCATGGTCCAGGAAGGAGGCGTATTCAAAAAACTGGGACTCACGAGAGACCGCCTCTTGGCGGGCTTGCAACAGGTGCGCGGCAATCAACGGGTCACCAGTCAAGATCCGGAAAGCACCTACCAGTCGCTGGTGAAATACGGACGTGATCTGACTCAATTAGCCGGACAGGGCAAGCTCGATCCCGTCATCGGTCGAGATGATGAAATCCGGCGTGTGATCCAGATTCTGTCCCGCCGAACGAAAAACAACCCGGTCCTCATCGGAGAACCGGGAGTCGGGAAGACTGCCATCGTGGAAGGGCTGGCGATTCGGATCGTCAAAGGAGATGTTCCTGAAAGCCTCAAACAGAAGAAGCTCTTCGCGTTGGACATGGGATCGCTCGTCGCCGGGGCCAAGTTTCGCGGCGAGTTCGAGGAGCGGCTCAAAGCCGTGCTCAAAGAGATTCAATCCTCCCAAGGTCAAATCCTATTGTTCATCGACGAATTGCATACGGTTGTCGGGGCCGGAGCCGCCGAAGGCGCGATGGACGCGGCCAATCTGTTGAAGCCGATGCTGGCGCGGGGCGAGTTGCACCTCATCGGCGCCACGACGCTCGATGAATACCGGAAACATATCGAAAAAGATGCCGCCTTGGAACGCCGCTTTCAGACGGTCCTTGTCGATCAGCCGTCCGTGGAGAACACCATTTCGATCTTGCGGGGTCTCAAAGAGCGGTACGAAGTCCACCATGGCGTGCGGATCAAGGACAGCGCCCTGGTCGCGGCGGCGAAATTGTCGCATCGATACATTTCGGATCGGTTTCTTCCGGATAAAGCCATCGACTTAGTCGACGAAGCGGCCGCTCGTCTCAGGACCGAGATCGACAGCCTTCCGGCTGAGTTGGACGAGGTCTCCCGCAAAGTGCTCCAGCTGGAAATTGAGCGAGAGGCCTTGAAGAAAGAGAAGGACCCCGCGAGTGCCGCTCGGCTGACCGCCCTCGAAACGGAACTGAACGAAAAGCAACGCGACTTGCAGACCCTGAAGACCAGATGGGAGTCGGAAAAGACTTCCGTGTCCCGTCTCCGTAAAACGCGTGAGGCGATCGAGGACATCAAGCTCAAGATCGAGCAGGCTGAGCGGGCCTATGACCTCAATCGCGTGGCTGAACTTCGGTACGGAGAACTGCCTCGGCTCGAACGAGAGCTGGATCTGGAACAGCAGCACTTGGGAAAGAAACAGGATGAAACAAGGCTGCTGAAGGAAGAAGTCGATGAAGACGAGATTGCCGCTGTGGTCAGCCGCTGGACTAGGATTCCGGTCTCTCGTCTACTCGAAGGGGAAACCGACAAACTCCTGAAACTCGAAGACCTACTGCATCAACGTGTGGTGGGGCAAGACGAGGGTGTTCGAGCGGTGGCGGATGCGGTGCTGCGTGCACGATCGGGCATCAAGGACCCGAATCGACCGATCGGCTCATTTCTGTTTCTCGGCCCCACCGGCGTCGGCAAGACCGAATTGGCGCGGGCGCTGGCGGCCATTTTGTTCGACGACGAAGGTAATCTGGTCAGAATCGACATGTCCGAATACATGGAAAAGCACACGGTCGCCCGTCTCATCGGCGCGCCTCCCGGCTACATCGGCTACGAAGAAGGTGGTCAACTCACCGAAGCCGTACGACGACGCCCATTCTCGGTGATCCTGTTCGATGAAATCGAGAAAGCGCACCACGATGTCTTCAATGTCTTGCTGCAAGTGCTGGATGATGGTCGGCTGACCGATTCACAGGGCCGCACGGTCGATTTTAAAAACACCGTGTTGATCATGACCTCCAACATCGGCAGCCCCCACATTCTCGACGCGCAACAA
>JBKKBQ010000204.1:0-4357 GCA_046714015.1 Nitrospira sp. | reverse complement strand
TCCAGACCGACGACATTCTCAATCGGATTGATGAGATGGTCTATCAGGCCGGCGGCTGGAAAGTGGATATAGTGTTTCCACTTCGGCAACGAACCATATTGCCCTTCGCCGGCAGCTTTGTAAGACGCGTTGTAATATTCCGCATAGTCGTTGAGACGGCGCTGCATCGGCAAGGGGAGAGCCGATGCCACCATGGTGTACACCGGCTGTTCTTCGGCTTTCGCTGCTTGCAGCTGGGCCTTGTATGTCTTTGAGGCCGAGACCAGTTCGCTTTGCATGGGCCAGCGCATCGAGAGTTCTCCCTGATCAAGCGGGCGAAGGAGTTTAGTGATGCGGCCCAGGTGTTTTCCGTCAAAGTCGGAGCGCACAAGTAACCCCGAGGCGACTGCAATATCGTCATTGATCGCTTGCAGTGCCAGCATTTTCACAGCCAGAGTCTTCGCCTGACCCAGCACGATGCGCCACGCTTCCATGTCCGTCTCAAGCCGGTCGACGCCGAGATCGGCATCCTGCAAAAACCCATCCGCTAAATGCAGTTGGTGACCGAAGACCATCGCGGTACAGGGCGGGCTGACAGGTTGGCCATAACCCCAGTCTTCAAAGGGAAGTTTTTGCCACTGGCCATACCGATTGAGTGCCGGCTGATGCTGATTGCTCCACCCCTTGATAGTCTCCTGATGGGACTTGAACTGACCGAGCGGATCCGAACTGCGAAACCATCCACGCATGACATTGACTGATGCATTCGACCCCTCGATCGTCGTCGATCCGGAACCCCCAAAACAAGTTAACGCTGACTTGCCATCATTGGCAGCAGGCTTCCGGTCATATCCTGCCTGTATCGGGTCATGATCGACCGAGGCGTCCATCCCAAGGAGGAGAAAGTAGCCGTTTTTCTTGTAATCCGACAGGGTGCGTTGGGGAGTGGTCGTGAAGCTTAGAAATACCGGAGATGGCTGCTCCTCCATGATGATCCAGGTCAATCCTATCGCACCGATCCCTAACGCGATGAGGACTCCCGAGAGTATCACCATCCCCACGCACGTCACGACTATAGCCCGTGTGGTCGAAAAGCATGAGCTGATGAATCCGGCAATCGCAAGGCGGGCTCGAATCAGTGCAGAACTGGATTTTCGGCTGGGCGTTGACTCCGCTACATGTTCTCGTGTCTCAGCCACCCGGACATTTGGGGATGACTCAAATAGCACATCGACAGCGGCAGCCACGGACCTAAACCGGCTGACGTCCTGCCGCTCCGAAATCGCCGACGACACCTGAACAACGGGAGAGGCTTGAGGTTGCTCGATGAATCGAATCGATTCTGCTGTTTTGTCCCATTCCTCTTGCTGGGACACTGGTTCAGGAACCGGTTCAGGAATAGGAGTTCGTGCCTCAACAAATGCCATTGCCTGCGGTTGCCGTTCATAAGTCTGCACCTCGGCCGTCTCTTCGGCGAGCTGGGGAGTTGTCGCTATTTCAGACGGTGATTCCCAAGTTCTCTGTTGCTGTAGTAGCGGGTGGGAAAGTGGAATCTCACTGGTTTCCCCGGTCAGCGTCTCGTCGGCAGGTGGCGATGAGCCAACAGGAGGCTCTGCTGCAGGCTCCTGAACGGCGCTCTGAGGGGCATCGAGGACGCGATCGTGATCCGTGCTCAAGACGAACTCAGCACTCTGAGGCGGAGCTTCTGAGGGAGCCACCACATCGTCTGCGACCGGTTCATTCTCGAAAACCGGCGATGCGATCGCTGCCATAGGGGCTTCCAATGGCGGCGGTTCATCCATCCTAAGAGAGCTCGTCTCCGGAAGCTGCGGTTCCGGTTCCACAGAGGTGTGCTCTCTTTCTGTTGGAAAAGAGGCTTGTCCCAAATCGGCAGCAGAAATATCCGGCGAAGGTGCAGGTTGCGCTCGATCTTCACTAACTTTCGGTACCAGGTCCGAGTCGGCGTCACCAGGCGATCGAGCTACCGTTGACTCCATGCTATCGGCAACCGGCTGATCCGGTTGCGCCGGAAGAATCGAAATGACCGATTCCTGCACTTGATCCCATGGCATCGGCGAAATTGGAGATCCAGAAGTTGTTTGATCTCCAAGCGACACCGATTCTTCACGCTCCTGAATTTCAACCGCTTGGTCTGCTCGCCCTTCCTGAAGAGATATCACGGTCGGTGCTGCTTCGACATTCGTCTGGGATAATTCCGACGGGGAGACATGTGCAGAATGATCACCGTCGAACTTCCATGCACTGTTAAACACGGATTCCCACGAGAAGCCGGGTGGTTTCCATAGTTCTGACATCTCATTGGATGAAACCGGCTCCGGGCTCGATGGGACAGGTGTGCCTGGAGGCTGTTCTGTAACGACCTCCTTCGAATCGGTCTCGACAGGTTGGAGTAGAGCGGGTTGTCTATCGTCGGCCCCTTCGGCCTCTATTGATCCAGGAATCGACGGTTCCGTTGCCAAGAGGGCCGACGCTGATATCTCCTCAATCTGGGCTGAGGGCATGAAGCCGTCATCTTCGATAGACAGTGCCGAGCTAGTCGGAGGTTCCGAAGTATCGGCAAGCTCCGTGAGTGCAGAAACTGTTGATGGGCCATGTACATCAGAGAGTGCCTCCGAGTTCGCCTCGTCCAGCAACCTATCTTGTTCTTGGACGGCGGCAGCGTCACCTATTGATACAGCTGGATCTGGCCCGGGTTGTGTCTCTGAGCTCTCCACAGCGGGCGCTGTGGGGGGAGCGAATGGATGAGAGCCTCCAAGAGCAACCTGTCCGAAAAAATCATCCCTCTGCGATCCAGGAGGAGCACTCCCATATTCATGGGTGCGAGATTCCTCCGGTGCATCACCTCGTACTTCATTCGCGCTGCTCGATGTCTGCTCTCGTACGGGTGGATCAGAGGGGACCAACTCTCTATCGACAGTAGGCCCGTGGTGTGCGGGAAGGTCCGTGATCGTCGGTTGGATAAGAGACCCCGATGAATCGGATACATCGGCTACGTTGAGGGAATCCGGCACTGTTGCTTGTGAATCCTGAATCTCCCACGGCATGACCCCATCCATCGGTTCAGGATCTACCTGAATACCCTGACCTCCCTCAGACATGTCGAATGAAGGGGCGGGGGTCGATTGTCCAGAATCGCTAGGCGGACGGGCCAGCAACTCACCGGTTTGCGCGTCAAAGAAGGAAGCCAACCGAAAGGCCACAGGACTCACGGGAGCGAGTTCCCGTATTTTTGCATAGAGTTGGGAGGCATGGGGTGGATTGTCGGGGTCAGGGTCTTCGATCAAGATGTCGATCGCCTTACCGTACTCAGTAACCGCCTCGAGTGCATCTCCTTTTTCTTGATAGAGCGCCCCAAGTTTCTCCAGAAAAGGCACACATCGCGGACCGGCAGCTAAGTATTCGCGAAGCAACGATTCCGCAAGCCAGTAGTCTTGGCGCTGAAACGCTTCGCCGATGAGTGAGTCAAAGGCTTGCCTCGCGGGGATAAGGCTTCCGAGACGCAGGTGGAGGGTCGCGAAAAGCCGCCGCGCCTCCATGTTGTCCGCGTCAAGCGCCAGTAATTCCTTCAACGCGGCAGAAGAGCGCCCATACTTTCCGGCATTCATTTGGGTGATGGCCTCCTCAAGAAGAGCGGTCTTCCTGCTGTAGCCCACCACACCACGCTTGTGGCCACGGATGGCCTGTGTTTTATCTGATTTTAAAGGGGGTTTTTTATTCGCGCGCACGCTACAACCTTAGCAGATCTCTACACCGTGGGAGTCTGCACCAGCGGCTCAATCCGCGCTCCCCAACTTCCTTGAAATTGGGCATTGACGTAAGGAGTGAAACTTTTGACGAGTGTGCAAGCTAGATGCCTCACCATCCTAATGGTCATTAAAATCAAGTCATTGAAATGTAATGGTTTTGCTCGGGAGCATTCCTTGTACTTCTCTCGTCCATCCAATTTTGGACAAACCCTTTGCCCTTTCCGGCTTGGTCAGTGGGAGAGAACACAAAATCGGGTAGGCGAAAAGTGAAGCAAAACAATCAGGGTTTTGTGAAAGTGCCCATACGAACGTTGTGCTTTGACCGTCTCCCTACATGAGAACCATAGAACCACCACTGTGCGGTCTGCTGGTAGCCTCTCGATCTCGGGAGACCCCTGCTCCCGCTATTCCAGGAAAGGATCATGCTGCAGAGATAGCCCCCCTCTTCCGCACAAGCGCGTCGGCCCCTTTCGAAAAACATTCATCGCGGTTGTGTCCTTCGATACGCCTATGATACGGTCAGGCACACGAATTCAGCTCAAACTGACACCACGGAATCAATAGTTCATCGTGCAAGCCCTTCCAATAGTTTGTCGCCCATTAAAAACGAT
>JBKKBQ010000203.1:0-7408 GCA_046714015.1 Nitrospira sp. | reverse complement strand
AATCGGTCATAGACGGACGGTGGTTCGAGACGATTGATTTGATTGAGGGCGGCTACGGAGTCTCCGGCAAACGTCTTGAAGACATTCCGAGGGCCTGTGTTTTAGGGCCAGATCACGCAATATTCGCGCGAGACCGCATGGTCGATTTGCTCAAGCACATTATAGGACAGGACATTGAGATAGGCACTACCGAGCTCGATACTATTCTCCGGATCGAACAGGTAATCGCGCGATGGAATCGTATCTTTCCCCTTGGCTCGTCGGTAGGCATCACGGCCTCCGCTGGTTGGAACCAGTTGCATCAAGCCAAAAGCCGGCGCGGAACTCACGGCAAAGGGGTTGAAGTTGCTTTCTGTTCGAATGACGGCAAAGATGAGGCTTGGGCTGATCTTGAATTGCTCGGCAAATCGGGCGACGGTCGCGCGATATTTGTCCGCTTGTCTGATCGAGAAACTCGCGACCATCTTGATTTCGGCGATCAGCGCTTGCTTAGTCGCCCCATTCTGGTCGACCGGGTCTTGTCTTCGCGCTACCGACCATGGATGCCGCAAGCGCTTCCGCTTGAGCCGGGCTGCGGATCGGCTGCCCTTGTTGATCCAGCACCAGACCCGATAAATATGGAGGTCGGTCGCTGGTCAGCGTGACTGGCTTGTCGGAAAACAGATCGACGGAACGTGGATCGTCGGGCGTAAGTAAGGTGGTGACGATTGCGTTCTTGAGGCTCTCCTTCGGTGCTTTGTCGTCCAAGGTTTCCACCACGATCGACCCGCTGTCGAAGTCGACGATGGTCCGGCTCATATAGTTCTGGGTGTATTTCACGTACTTCTTTTGTTCGTCGCCCTTCACTTCTTTTCCACCCCCACGTTTGTCGGACCTGGCCTGTCAGCGCGGTCATAATCGTGTTGAAATCTCGTTGAATCGTCCGCAAATCTCTGATGCCCGTGGCAATGTCGAGCACGGTTCTGCTGGTTCGACTGCCGAGCACTCGTTGAGCGTCCGTGAGCACGCGGTCCGGGGATTCACATCCCGCCAGAAGAAGCAGTGAGACCAGAAAAAGAGACGTGATCCGAATCGTAAGGGTTCGTACTGGGCGGCGCATTCTACATGGTTGTGGGGAGAGAGTGAAAGCCTGATGTTCCGGCGTGAGGCCCTGTCCCGGAGTAAGTCGGAGGAACTATTTGATGGCGACGGCTTTGACTTCCTTGAATGTCGTGTGGCCTTGCAAGACTTTGTGAATCCCGTCCTGTACCAGCGTCGTCATCCCTTCTTCTAGTGCGGTTTTAAGCATGTCTTCGGTGCGCGCCTTTTGTTGGATCATTCGCTTCATCTGATCTGTCCCCAAGAGGAGTTCATGTAAGGCGACCCGCCCCTTAAAGCCTGAGCGGTTGCACGTTTCACAGCCCTTTCCACGGGAAAGGCGGAACGTAGCATCCTGTATAATGCCGAGCTTATCCCAGTACTCCGACCCGTATCCCAATCGGAGTTCTTCGTATTCCTCTTTGGTTCCAATGTACTGCTCTTTGCAGTCCTTGCAGATCCGGCGAGCCAACCGTTGCGCAAGGACTCCCAGCATGGCATCGGCAAAGCTGAACGGATCGCAGCCCATGTCGAGCAGGCGAGTGACCGTTTCGACCGCACTGTTGGTATGCAGTGTGCTCATCACCAGGTGGCCGGTCAGTGACGCCTCGATACCCGTGTCGGCCGTTTCCTTATTCCGCATTTCTCCCCCCATGATGACGTCAGGGTCTGCCCGGAGAAATGCACGCATGGCAGTGGCAAAGGTGAGGCCGATCTTCGGCTGCACTTGCACTTGGCGCAGGCCATACTGCGTAATTTCTACTGGGTCTTCGGCTGTCCATATTTTGATGTCCGGGGTATTGATGTTGCCGAGTACCGAGTGAAGTGTGGTCGTCTTTCCAGAACCCGTCGGCCCGACGCACAGAATGATGCCATAGGGCTTTTCTGAAATCTCTTTCAGCATTCTGAGGTTCCGTTCAGAGAATCCCATTTTATCGAGCGGCAGCGGTTCGCTTGCCGCGAGGATGCGCATGACCACGTCCTCGTTGTATCCGGCCGTGGGGAGGGTTGCGACTCGGAGTTCGATTTCTTTCGTCTCCGAAAGCTTGAATTTGATCTTTCCATCTTGGGGCTTGCGGCGCTCGGCGATATCCAGGCTGGCCATGATTTTGAGTCGAGAAACGATGGCGCGGCGATAGCTCTGCGGAATCTTCATGTATTCAAAGCACTCGCCATCGACTCGAAAACGGACCAGTGTTTCCCGTTTTTCTCCATACGGCTCAATGTGAATGTCCGACGCGCTCTGCCGGTAGGCGTCGGCAATGATCTGATTCGCCAGACGGACGATCGCACTGTCGTTTTCATCCAGTCCGGCTGCGGAGGAGTCCTCCATCGCCTCAGACTGCGCTTCGGTGACAAGCTCGCCGAGAATATCGGACACATTTTCGTCGAGCTTGCGTCCGCCGCCGCCGTCACTCTGTCCGGTCGCGGAGCTCAGAAATTGGGCGATGTCCCGTCGGAGACTGACGGCGAAACGAATGTTGAGGCCTGGAAACGTCCGCTTGATGTCTTGAACTCGGTCAAGGTCTCCCGGATCGTCGGTCAGAATCTCGATCGCCGTACGATCTCGTTTGAGCGGCATCCAATGGTTCTTTTTCAGGTAGTCAACATTGAGGTTCTTCAGCAGCTCCACATCGACGATGGTCCGTTCGCTGTATTCGATATATGGACACTTATGGAACTGGGCGAGTGATTTGCCGATATCGAGTTTTGGAACCTTATGTTTTTCGATCAGAATACTCTCCAGATCGCTCATTCCTTTCCGGGCGTCGGCCAGGGCCTGGTCCAGTTCATTCTGAGTGATACGGCTGTTGCTGACCAAGAGATCGAATTTCGTGGGATTCTTTTTGGATGTCTTCTTGAGGTTGAAGAAGGCGATGCCGAGGGCTTTGGCGATCTCGTCGACGGCTTCTTCATCCTTTCGGGTAAACCGACTCCCGGTCTTTTTATTGAGAAGTTGAAGGACTCCCATCAGGTATTTATTGTCGGCGACGATCGGGTAGGTCAGGACTTGTTTGGTCTTGAAGCCGGTCCGTTTGTCGTAGGAGGTGTCATGGAGCAGGGATGGATGAATGGCCTGGAGTTCCGCGATGTTGTATGCATCGGCGATATTGACGGGGCGGAGGTATTTGGCGCAGAAACCGGCGAGACTCTGCTCAGTAATAGGGATGCGAACTTCTTCAACACTGTCGATATGAGGAACTTTGGAGAAAATTTCCTTTTTTTCTGAGTCGAACGCAAACAGCGTCAGATCGTCTGCGTCGAACAGGCTTAAGATGTCTTTATGCAGGTCGAGGAGAATGTGGTCGAGATTGCCGGCCGCATGAATCTGGGTGGTAATGCGTTTGACGTGTTCCGCGTGCTCGACTTTGTGCTGCAGTTCCTGAACATTCGAAGTCATCGGCTTGGTGTGCATCCGACTGTGTTCTCTCTGAGGTCGAGACGTGAATGAATCAGGACGTTTTCCGGATCAGCAGGCGCCGGGCCTTGTAAAGGTCACCGACCTCTGAATCGAATTTAAGTCTAACTGAATGACCCGGGAAGGCAAGGAAAAGACAGTTTCTGTCAGACCATTTCTGAAAAATGTGAGGCGGTTCTTAGTTAGAAACCGACGTGCGGGTCACGCAGCAGATGGATTGGCTTCGGTGGAAAGTTGCCTGAGATGGGCGACAAGATCACCGAGTGCGATGCGGGATTTGATTCCAGTTCGTCGAATCTTGATTTCCACGACGCCGTCCGCAAGGCCTTTGTCGCCGATGACGATCTGAAACGGGGCGCCGATGAGGTCGGCGTCATTGAATTTGACGCCGGCGCGATCGGTACGGTCGTCCCACAAGACCTCGATGCCTGCCGCCAAAAAATCGGTATAGAGATGTGCGGCGGCCTCCGTCGTCTTTTCTGATTGGCTGACCGTCAGGAGGTGGACGTGGAATGGCGCGATGGGAAACGGCCAGATGATGCCCTTCTCATCGTGGTTTTGCTCGATCGCCGCCGCTGCCGTCCGACCGACGCCGATACCGTAGCAACCCATAATGGCAAGACGCTCCTTGCCCTGATCGTCGAGGATGGTCGCGTTCATGCTTTTGCTGTATTTTGTGCCAAGCAGGAAGACCTGCCCCACTTCAATGCCCTTCGCGAGCGTGAGGGCGCCTTCTCCTCGCGGCGATGGGTCGCCGGTTTGCGCGTTGCGTAGATCGGCGAACTGATCGACTTTGAAGTCGCGGTCCCAATTGGCGTTCACCAAGTGCGCGTCAGGTTGGTTAGCCCCAACAACCATATTTCTTGTAGCTTTGATGGCATGATCGGCAAAAATACGAACTTTGGTTTTTAGGTCAACCGGACCGGCAAATCCTACAGGAGCATTGGTTGCAATCTGTACATCTAAAGGGGAGGCAAGCGCGACTTCGTTCACGCCTAAGAGACGTGCCAGTTTCACCTCATTGACCTCGTGGTCTCCGCGAATCAATACGACGAGAACTTCCTGTCCCGCTTTGTAAAGGAGTGTCTTTGCGAGCTGGCGGGATGAGACATTCAGAAAGCTAGTGACTTCTTCGACGGTCCGTTTGTTCGGTGTGGAAACAGCTTTGATCGGTTGTAAAGGTGTTGTATCAGATTCTGCTGGCGCCAGCACTTCGGCACGTTCCACATTGGCGGCATAAGAACCCTGGTTGCTATAGATCACCGTGGCTTCGCCGGTCTCAGCCAGGACCATGAACTCGTGCGAGACGTCCCCGCCAATGAGACCTGTGTCGGCTTCAACCGGACGAAAGGTGAGGCCGCAGCGCGTGAAGATTCGAGTGTAGGCATCATACATCTTCTGATAACTGACCTTGGCGCCGGCCTCATCGACGTCAAAACTGTATGCATCCTTCATGATGAATTCCCGCCCTCGCATGAGCCCAAACCGCGGGCGGATCTCATCTCGAAATTTGGTTTGGATCTGATAGAAATTGAGCGGGAGTTGGCGATAGGAACGCACTTCTCGCCTGAAGAGATCGGTAATCACTTCTTCATGCGTCGGCCCCAGGCAAAAATCTCGCTCGTGGCGATCCTTGAAGCGTAGGAGCTCTTTCCCGTAGTAGTCCCAGCGGGCTGTTTCTTTCCAGAGTTCAGCCGGGGATGCGATCGGCATCAGGAGTTCCTGTGCGCCGGCGCGGTTCATTTCCTCCCTGATGATCTGCTCGATTTTCCGGATCACACGGAGACCGAGCGGAAGATAGGTATAGATGCCGGCTGCCACCTTTCGGATCAACCCGGCGCGCAGCATCAATCGGTGGCTGACGGTTTCCGCTTCGCCGGGATCGTCCCGTAGGGTAGGGATGAGTAACTGAGAGGTTTTCATGCGTAGTAGCTGTTAGGATGCGAGTTGAGCAGTGGAAGATTTCGCAGAATGCTCAGAATACCTTCAGGCTGGTCCAAAAGTCCGTCCAGCAAGGCCGCAGCGAGCGAAGAGGCGAGACGTACGCTACGGTACGTTGAGCCTCTGAGCGATGCGAGAACGCAGCTGGCGGACTTTTTCAGCATCCTGCTAGCGGGAGAAGATGCGTTCTAGATCGTTCCAGAAAGCGAAGATCATCACCCCGACCAATAAGACCAATCCGACTTGCTGGGCGACCTCTCGCTGCCGTTCGCCGAGTGGTTTGCGCAGAATGCCCTCAATCAGGAAAAAGAGCAAGTGGCCGCCGTCGAGGATCGGGATCGGCAGTAAATTAAGGACACCGAGGTTGATGCTCAGGATTGCGATCAGGAACACGACGCTGGAGGCGCCTTGGGAAGCCGCTTCACCGGAAATATTGGCGATCGTCAGCGGTCCACCGATATTCTTGCTCGAGATATCGCCCACGATCATTTTGTAGAGGCCGATCGCGGTCAATTCGGTCCACCCCCACGTGGCTTCTAGTCCTTGATACACAGCCGCCGCCGCGTTGTCGGATCGCATCAACGAACGGCCGGGTCCCGAGATGCCGATTTTCCCCACTTCGAGGGTCTGTCCGTTCACCGTCACTTTTTCACTGGTAGGCGTGACCGTCAGTGCGCTACGTTTTCCGTCGCGGAGGACCTCGAATTTCAGCGGTTTCTGCGGGTGCTCCCGTACCTGGGTGGTCATCTGCGACCAGGTATAGATGGCGTGCCCATCTATCGCGACCACTCGATCGCCTGGCGTGAATCCAGCCAGGGAGGCGGGTGATCCCTGCATGACCGAGGTGACGAGGGGAGGCGTTTCTTCAACGCCGATTGTATAGAGCGGTTCGTCTCCGCCAGCCCCATCTCCCGTAACTTGAATAGGGGTTGCTGTCAGCGTTTTTAGCTGATCATCTCGTCGGACTTCGAGTGAGACAGGCTGGCCCTTGCTCTTAGAGACGATATCCAGCAACTCCGTTTTGGTTGAGATGTCTTTGCCGTTGACCTTGACGATGCGGTCACCGACTTCCATCCCTGCCATCGATGCGGGAGAACCAGGAACCAGGGCTTCGACGTCGGCACTCAGATCGCGGAACGTCGGGACAAACAACGGCGCACCAGTGGACAACCATCCGGCGAAGATCAGGTAGGCCAGAATAAAATTGAATCCAGGGCCTGCCGCCACGATAAGAACCTTGCCCCACAGGCCCTGGTGCGAAAACGATCGCCGGCGGTCCTCGGGTGTTGTGGCCTCCGTCTCATCCTCGCCGAACAACTTGACGTACCCACCGAGCGGCACGGCAGAGACCAGATATTCGGTTTCGCCGACCTGGCGGCCGAATAACTTCGGGCCGAAGCCGATGGAAAACTTGAGGACTTTCACTCCGACCCACCGCGCGGCGAGAAAATGACCGAGCTCATGGAATGCGACCAGCACGCCCAGTACGACAAGGAACCACCAGGCTTTCTGGAGGAGAAGCCACAACGTATCGGGGGACCAGGCAAATGCGGACGTCATCAACAACTCCGTGTCGCGCGTGTGATCTTCTACTCTAACATTCGCTGCGTGAAATGCAAACAATCGTCAGCGAGGTAACGCATGCACCAACGATTCGGCCTTTTCTCGAGCCCATCGATCCGCCTCCAGCGCATCATCAAGGCAGGTAATCTCCTGCTGGGCATGCGCCTCCATCGTACTGCGAATGACCTGATGGATTTCACCGAAGCCAAGGCCATGGTTGAGGAACGCCTCGACGGCGATTTCATTCGCCGCATTCATCGCGGCAGGCATGGTGCCGCCGATTCGAAGCGACTCGTACCCGAGATTGAGGCAAGGAAAGCGATCATGGTCGGGTTTGCAAAAGGTCAATTGTCCGATCTCCGTCAAATCCAGTGAAGGGAGGTCAAGGGCCATTCTGGCGGGATATCG
>JBKKBQ010000202.1:0-4501 GCA_046714015.1 Nitrospira sp. | reverse complement strand
TCGGATGCCTGGCTGGCCACACCTAAGGGTAATACAGGCAGGTCTTTACCCACGCACTTTCCCCAGGGTCAAGAGCCGTTTATGCCGATCTGCGAGGTCCATCCAGCTCTACTCTACCCTTCCATTTGTGGAAACCGCAAGGGGTAGTGTGTGCATTTCTCCACGCCAGACGCGCGTTTTTCTCGTTGACACTCCTCCGACTCTTGGCTACACTCTCGCGGGTTTTGATGATGTGAGCATGAGCACGCACACCGGGGACCCAGAACCAGCCAGGATGTGGTGATACGAGGCGGCGTCAGGCGACATATCGACTTACTTTATCCCTTACCCTCAAGGAGGTTCACGAATGGCAAAATCAATGACCAAATCGCAGATTGCAGATTACCTCGCCGGGAAAGCCGGTATCACGAAGAAAGGGGCGGTTCAGATTCTTGATGATCTAGCGGCCCTGGCCTACCGCGAAGCCAAGAACGTTTTCACGGTGCCCGGTATCGGCAAGCTCAAGCTCGCTAACCGCAAGGCGCGCATCGGCCGCAATCCTCAGACCGGCGCGGAAATCAAGATCCCGGCAAAGCGCGTGGTCAAGTTCCGTGTCGCGAAGGCTGCCAAGGACGCGATTCTCGGCAAGAAGTAAGCAGAATGCCTGTCCTGGCATTGTTGCAGCGCCGGGCCTACTGAGTCGACATTCATCTGCGCCTCAAACACAATGGTGGGGGCCGAGACCAAACGGATCTCGACCCCCATCTTTTATTGTCGACCTCCTAGGGGTTCGATGGACCAAGTCCACTGCCTCCCATCCCGTCGTGTCCAATCAAACGAATCGCGTCCCCATCTTGAACGAGCGAGTCCTCGCTGGCGATCTTCTTATTGATGGTCACGAGTACTTTCTTCTCTCGTAAGAGTTGCAACAGATGGCGAAGCTGAACGCCTTGTCGCTGGATCAGTTGGCGAACCGCCATCGACCGATCGATTTCGCATGCCAGATCACACTCGCCATCCAGGGTTTGCAATTGTCCGGTCAAGACGATCGTCACCATACCCGTCACTCCTCATCCCTGCACACGTTCTAACAGGATGCTGAAAAAGTCCGCCAGCGGCGTTCTCGCGTCGCTCAGAGGCTCAACGTACCGAAGCGTACGCCTCGCCGCTTCGACTCGCTGCGGCCTTGCTGGACAGCCTTTTTGAGCATCCTGAGACCATTCTATC
This sequence comes from Nitrospira sp., assembly GCA_046714015.1. Classification (GTDB taxonomy): domain Bacteria; phylum Nitrospirota; class Nitrospiria; order Nitrospirales; family Nitrospiraceae; genus Nitrospira_D. Next base: position 3,295 of record JBKKBQ010000202.1, on the reverse strand, counting down.
GGTAGCACCGTACGGACAATTCCAACCATATTTGGCGCATCATTCGAGTTTTTCCGCAGCCTGCTAAATCTCTCTTATACGATAGTTGACTCGCCCGGCATCTCTCCGGATAATGAGTCGCCATGCCGTCTCTCGATGTTCACAATCTCGACATGCCCGACCTCCAATTCGTCTTGTTCATGTCGGCACTCTGCACGGCAGATCTGACGACGATCAATGTTCCGCAAGAACTGCGGCAGACAATCTTTGATCGCTGCTGGGCCCTCATTCACACCGAGGCGCCTCCCACGAATCCGAAAGAACGCGTTCTTGATCTCCGAGGAGGAACGGAGCTCACGCTCGATGCCTGTGTTTCTACGATCCGATCGCTTCTCCTCGATGCCAACATTCCAACTCTGGTGTGGGACCATCCGGTAAGCGAGGCTCGCATGAACAGTACACCTGAAGCCATTCCCTTGATCGATCGATTGGGGCGATTGTATCCCGATCCCCCTACGGTCGTCGATCCTCCTGCCCAACCACCTCGCGACTCCAATCCTAAGTCATGATATAGAGGATGCCGTGCGTGTGACGCCGCTTGACATTCCCGGTGTGCTCTTGCTCGAACCGTCCGTCCTGTCCGATCAGCGAGGGTGTTTCACGGAAACGTATCACGAACAGCGCTACCGTGAAGCAGGTATCACTGAGCACTTCGTCCAAGATAACTGCTCACGATCGGTCCGAAACACGCTACGCGGTCTGCATTTTCAGGAGCCGCACGCTCAAGGGAAACTGGTCATGGTCCTTGATGGGACGGTCTACGATGTCGTCGTCGATATTCGAAAGGGATCGCCGACATTCGGGAAATGGTATGGGATCGAACTATCGGGTAAGACTCTTCACCAGCTGTACATTCCTCCAGGATGCGCTCATGGGTTTTGCGTCACGAGCGAATCGGCAACATTCCTGTATAAATGCACGGCCTATTATTCGCCAAGAGATGAACGCGGCATCTTGTGGAACGATCCGACGTTGGGGATTCGCTGGCCGATCAGCGAGCCGATTCTCTCATCGAAAGACCGAGCCTACCGTACCCTCGATGCAATGGATACGGAGTTGCCCTTCTATAAACCTATCCGCTAGCACATTGCCTCTCACCCGCTCTTGTTCTTTACGAGTAACAAAGAGACTTTCCGAACCGTCCCTCCCCGGAATCTGTGGAGCAGTCCTAGTGACAGGGCCGCTTCGACTGTGGTATGAGTGCCTCTGTTCTCTTACCCATAGTGGCACGTCCCCATCGTCTAGCCTGGCCTAGGACATTGCCCTTTCAAGGCAGTAACACGGGTTCAAATCCCGTTGGGGACACCAAGTACAAATACTTAGATCACTCGCAACGCGCACACGTTGTAAATCATCAACCCCTGTGTTACGGTTGCTCCTTCGTCGTTCGGGCCTCGCGACGAAGCTGGTTTGAGGAAGGCTCGCAACATCGATGTTGCCTTGTCCGGGAATCCTGTCGGAAGTCAGACCTGAGTCGCCGTATTGCCCGCGTCTTCGGCCCGCTCCTTCCCTCCGTTCCTCCAGTTCAAGACAACGTCCTAATTAAAGGAGAACTCAACATGGGTTCGAAGCTTTACGTCGGTGGGTTGCCGTATTCGGTGACCGAACAGCAGTTGAACGAAACATTCGGAGCGCATGGCACGGTGGCCTCGGCGAGGATCATCTCAGACAAGTTCACGGGACAGTCGCGTGGATTTGGTTTTGTGGAGATGTCCTCGGATGCTGAGGCGCAAGCTGCGATCACCGCGCTTCATGGCACGGAGATGGGTGGCCGCACGTTAACGGTTAATGAAGCAAAACCCCAGGAGCCGCGTTCTGGTGGCGGCGGTGGATTCGGTGGCGGTGGTGGGCGTCCCGGTGGAAAGCGCGATCGTTGGTAAACGGCTACCGCCAATAGAAACGGGGCTCTCCGGTCCAGACCTTACCGAACCTGCTCCTCGATAGCATTACGCGGCGCGGGCCGGACTGTCTCCAGAAAACGGGATCATGAGGTGGGCCAGATACGACATTGAAAGGCTCACATTCCGATTGGGGGCACCAGACATCATTCCGCATACAAACGTGACCATCTCACTTGGCGGTCACGGGCTGCCTAGATTGACCTAACTGTACAATAAGAAAGACGGTGCTCGGCTAGCGCTGACTGCAGGCGATCTTCCACAGACCTTCATTAATGCTGGCGGGTTCGATACGAAACCACTGACTCTGGTCCACATAGCCCTCTGCCGGTCGACCGGTTCCCATGTGGTGTGAAAACTCAGTGAAGGCGAGCAAGCGCACACGTTGGTCTGCACAATGGAATTCTTTGCGCGTCACGGTCGAGAAAAACCGATGAGGCCCCAGTCCGAATCGTCCAAACCCCGCATTCCCCTGCATCCACACATAGTCCGTCAATTGCTGTACAACTGCCACAGCTCCGTCCTGACTTATGGAGTCAAGATCAACATACACCGTATGAAGGCTGGGCGTTTGATACTCACCGCCGATTGGTACCCATCTCATTTGAACGGATGCGACGCTGAGTCCTGCACAAGTAAACCAGATACCGACAATCACTCCTGCGAGAAGTCTACCCTTCAAACGCATGACTGCATTTCCGGCACAGAAACTTCGACGCGATCGTATCCTTCCATTCATTGAGCTTCTGAGTGTAGTTCTTCGTCTTCAGAGTTCCATATCCCACCCATACCCCTAGGAAGGCGATGGAGGAGGCAAGGTCGGCTATTGCCATCTCAGATTCAGACCCCTGTGGGGACGCCAGACTGAGCATCACAGCAGCATTCACCGGTATACCGAGCAGAAACCCCTGGAGATAGGCCCAAGGGGCCTTTGGAGGATGATAAGAGGTCGGCAACTGACCTAACGCCTCCTTAGGCGGCGTTTGACGAAGAATGTCGCTGATCTGTTGTGCCGTCTCAGTGCTGCAGGTCGGACAAGTACGTTCGCTAGGCATATGGATCCTCCTTCCTGGTATTTGCTCTCACAGCTATAACTCTTCAAACGGAATAGACAGTTATTCTATGCAGGAAGAATTGCCTGGTGCAAGGGGGACTCTCTGACTCACAAACAGTTCGGCCCGGAACCTCTTGAGGAGGTCCCGGGCCGAATCCGCACACGCTCACTGTCCCGTTTAGTAGACGGTCTTATGCCCTGGGCCCTCCTGGCTGGGGAACGGATCCAGGATGCTCTTCGGCGCGTTGTTCCAGATCACGTCCGCCAGATTCGACATCCGGCTCACGATCTGCGCCGCCACGCC
>JBKKBQ010000201.1:0-6475 GCA_046714015.1 Nitrospira sp. | reverse complement strand
CCTTGACGGTCTGTGGTTGTTTCGACACACCGATTGCGGTATCGGCATCTTTCAAACCATGCCCGGTCAACGTACATACGACCGTCTCTCCTTCCCGTAGAACCCCGGTTCGATGCAATTTGGCGACGCCGGCGACGGACGCGGCAGAAGCCGGCTCACAAAAGACCCCTTCGGTTGACGCCACCGTTGTGTAGGCCTGAAGAATTTCCTCATCTGTCACCAGATCGATCGCACCCGCGGATTCTTCAACCGCCTTCAAGGCTGAAGACCAGCTGGCGGGATTGCCGATTCGAATGGCCGTGGCAATCGTCTGTGGTTGATCGACGACTCGCCCCAACACGATCGGAGCGGCACCCGCGGCTTGAAATCCCATCATGCGGGGCACCCTCGTGATCTGATTCGCCGCACGATATTCTTGGTACCCCTTCCAATAGGCTGTGATATTCCCGGCATTTCCGACCGGCAGCACATGAAGAGTCGGTGCATCGCCGAGCTGATCGCACACCTCAAAGGCCGCGGTCTTCTGACCCTCGATCCTGAACGGATTCACCGAGTTCACTAATTCGATGTGCAGCGTGGCTGAGAAGTCTTTGACGAGCGCCAGAGCCTGATCGAAATTGCCTTCGATCTGAATCACCGTCGCTTGATGCATCATCGCCTGGGACAGTTTCCCCAGGGCAATCTTGCCGGCAGGAATCAATACGAAGACGGACAGCCCGGCACGGGCTCCATAGGCGGCAGCCGACGCGGAGGTATTACCGGTCGATGCGCACATGACGGCCCGCGCACCGCCTTCCACGGCCTTCGAAATGGCCAATGTCATCCCGCGGTCTTTAAACGAACCGGTTGGGTTGACCCCTTCAAACTTGAGGTAGAGTTCGACTCCTGGCGCGATCGCCTTGGCCAATCGCGTGGCACGAATCAAGGGTGTATTGCCCTCTCCCAGACTGATGATCGGAGTCTTCTCGGTTACAGGAAGGAATTTGCGGTATTCCTCAATCACTCCGCGCCAACGATTCATCGATCACTCATCCTTGCCTTCGATGCGAATCAGCGTCGCTGGTTCGGACACGAACGCTTTTCGATTGATTTCACGAAGCGCAGTTTGCACATCGCGCTCTTTCGCGGTATGTGTCTTGATGACGATCGGCACGGTTTGTCCTTCGCGGCGTCCCTGTTGCACCATCGAGGAAATGCTGATTTCACAGCGCCCCAGTTCACCGGCGATCTGCGCCAAGACGCCGGGCCGATCCACGACCATGAATCGCAAATAATAGAGCGAGCTGATTTCTTCCATCGATCTCAGCCGGAGCGGTCGTCGCTGATCCTGCTGAAACGACGCCACCGGTACCCGACCGACGGCACCTTTGAGCAGATTCCGGCCGATCGCGATCACGTCGCTGACCACCGCACTCCCGGTCGGCATGGACCCTGCCCCTCGACCATACAGCACCACGTCACCGACGGCATCACCCACGAGTTGGATGGCATTGTACACATCTTCGACTTGAGCGATGGGCGACGTGGCGGGAAGCATGGTGGGATGAACCCGGGCCTCAATTTCCCCCTCCACGAGCTTGGCGATACCCAGCGATTTGATCGTATACCCAAACTGTTTTGCGTAGGCAATATCGGTCGGCGTGATATTTGTTATCCCTTCTGTGTAGATGTCCTTGAAGTTGACGGGTGTTCCATACGCGAGACTGACGAGAATGGCGAGCTTATGCGCCGAATCGATCCCGGCGACATCAAACGTCGCGTCGGCCTCGGCATACCCGGCTTGCTGCGCGTCCCGGAGGACTTCTTGGAAACTGTGTCCTTCATGGGTCATTCTCGACAGAACATAATTGGATGTCCCATTGATGATGCCGTAGATGGACTCGATCGTATTACCGGCCAGCCCCTCGGTCAACGCCCGGATAACTGGGATCCCGCCGCCCACGCTGGCTTCAAACCCCAACTCCACGCCTTTGCGCGTGGCAGCGTCAAAAATTTCCTCTCCGTGAAGGGCGAGCAGCGCTTTGTTCGCCGTCACCACATGCTTTCCGGCGGCGATCGCACCCAGGATGACTCGTTTCGCCGCCTCATATCCGCCGATGAGTTCGATCACGATATCGATGTCTGGATCAGTAAGGACATGATCGATCTCGGTGGTGAGCACCCCCGGAGCCAATACCACCCCGCGATCTTTCGCCATGTCCAAATCCGCCACCCGTACAAGTTCGATCGGCACACCAATGCGCCGGCTGATGAGGGCGGCATTCTTGATAAGGACCTTGGCCACACCGGTGCCGACTGTGCCGAACCCTACAATTCCGACTCCGATACGCGACCTCATTCTTCGGCCCCATCGAGCTTAAGAGCTTTGCGGATTCCCCTGACGGCTTGCCTGGTACGATGATCGTTTTCCACCAATCCAAATCGCACGTATTCATCGCCGCCTTCCCCGAATCCAATCCCCGGCGAGACCGCGACTTTCGCCTCTTTGAGGAGAAGCTTCGAGAACTCCAGCGAACCCATATGCCGATAGGGCAAGGGAATGCGTGCCCACACAAACATCGTGGCCAGCGGCTTGGCAACCTGCCAGCCGATCCTATTCAGCCCGCCCACCAGCACATCTCTCCGTTTCTGATAGCGCAGAACGGTCTCCTTGACACAGTCCTGAGGGCCGTTCAAGGCGATCACACTGGCGATTTGAAGCGGCTGAAAAATACCGTAGTCGAGATAGCTTTTGATCTTCGCCAAGGCTCCGACGACCTCCCGATTGCCCACACAAAACCCCACCCGCCAACCAGGCATGTTGTAAGCCTTGGACAAGGTATAGAACTCGACCCCGCAATCTTTGGCTCCCGGGATCTGAAGAAAGCTCGGCGCCTTATAGCCGTCGAACACCAGGTCGGCGTAGGCGAGGTCATGGATGACGATAACGTTGTGCTCCTTAGCAAACGACACAATCTTCTTGAAAAACTCCAAATCCACGACGGCCGTGGTTGGATTATGGGGAAAGTTAATCACGAGAATCTTCGGTCTCGGAAATGTCTGCCGATAGACGCGCGTCAGATCTTCAAAAAAATCGCTATCCTGTCGGAGTTCGATGCCACGAACCTCGCCACCGGCTATGATGAAGCTGTACATGTGGATGGGATAGGTCGGCGTCGGGGTCAGGACCACATCGCCTGGGCCGATCGTGGCCAGGGCCAGATGAGCGAGACCTTCTTTTGATCCGATGGTAACGATGGCCTCGGTCTCCGGATCCAGGTCCACACCGTAGTTGCGCTTGTACCACCCACAAATCGCATGCCGTAGTTTCGTGATGCCGCGCGAGGCCGAGTAACGATGATTCTTTCCCTTGCGGGCGGCCTCAATCATCTTCTCGACGATATGCGGTGGGGTCGGTTGATCGGGATTCCCCATCCCGAAATCGATAATGTCTTCCCCACGTTGGCGAGCCTCAAGCTTGAGCGATTGAACCTGCGCGAACACGTACGGCGGGAGTCGCTTAATTCGGTAAAAACCTTCGCCCAACCCCATGAACTTCCTTTGACTGTTTTTAGGTATCCCCTAAAACTAACCCATCCCGATAAAATGAGCGAAGGGATATTGGAAGCGCCTATTTTAATGGAGGGCCTTGGTCGAGTCAATTTGTCTAATTTTCTTATGGGGTTCTGAAATTGTCACGGCGAATACTCTTCATCCGGTTCGTCGCTTCCCGTCGAACCCATTGTTGCCCCCTCTCATTCCTTTCTGCTACTAATATCGCGTGAGTGACGGCTCTGCGCGTCTCACACTCTAGTTATTAGACTGACTGGATGTAAGGGGGGTTGATGGCGCGGCTTGGTGTGAATATCGATCACGTGGCGACGTTGCGGCAGGCCCGTGGAGGATCCGACCCAGATCCTTTGGCGGCGGCTGTGCTTGTCGAACTGGCAGGAGCTGACGGCCTGGTCGTTCACCTACGGGAAGACCGGCGCCATATTCAAGACCGAGATCTTCAGCTCCTTCGCGAAATAACCCGTACCAAGCTCGACCTGGAAATGGCGGCCGACGGGGACATGGCGAAGATCGCCCTGAACATCAAGCCCGACCTTGTCACGTTGGTGCCGGAAAAGCGACAGGAACTCACCACTGAAGGGGGCCTCGATATCGCCGGACAGCGTGACCGGATACAGGGGATTGTGACTCTGTTACATAACGGCGGGATTCCCGTCAGCGTCTTTGTCGAGCCGGATCTGAATCAGATCAGGGCTGCACACAAAATCAGCGCTGATTTCGTGGAGTTACATACCGGTCGTTACGCGAATGCCACACGCTCCAAAGAAGCCGATGCGGAATTCGAAGCCATTACCCACGCCGCCAAGCTGGCCTACAAGCTTGGGATCGGCGTCAATGCCGGGCATGGACTGAATTACCGCAACATCAAACGCTTGACGCATATTTCAGAAATCGTCGAGTACAACATCGGGCACAGTATCGTTGCACGGGCAATCCTCGTCGGTCTCGTGCAAGCCGTGAAAGAAATGAAGGCCTTGCTCGGTTGATCTGAAACCGTCGACTCGCTGGACCCGCCCGTTCATCACGCTGGTTCACTATGACCAAGATCGTCACCGCTGCACAGATGCAGGCACTCGACCGACGAACGATCTCGGAGGCTCATATCCCAGCAACCACGTTGATGGAACGAGCCGGGTCGGGCGTCGTCTCATGCCTTGAGCAACGGTTGGGACCATTGCGGGGCAAGACGGTCACCGTGGTGTGCGGCAAAGGCAACAATGGGGGGGATGGATTCGTTGCCGCTCGCCTACTCCGTCAACGCCATGCGAAGGCACGCGTCCTCGCCATGGCACCCACCGCCGAACTGAGCCGCGATGCTGCGACGATGTACAAGCAATTCGTTCGTGGCGCAGGGAAATCTTCCGTCTACCCCTACACGTCCAAGGCTCAGTCACAAGCACTTCTACAAGATAGTGATATCCTCGTCGACGCACTCCTTGGGACAGGACTCTCCTCTGCTGTCACCGAACGTTATGCCGAGGTCATCGACAGTATCAACGAAACCGGTCGTCCCGTAGTGGCTGTTGATCTTCCCTCGGGGCTCCATGCTGATACCGGAACTATCCTTGGCCGAGCCATTCGTGCCTCCCTCACCGTGACCTTTGGGCTCCCGAAATTAGGCCTCTATCAGAACGATGGGATTGATCTGGCTGGAGAGGTGGTCATCGTCGACATCGGAATTCCTCAGGCCTACCGTGACGCGGTCGAGAGCCGAACGACCTTGATGACAGAACAGGTGGTGCGGACGTACTTGCCGAAACGGCAGCCATCGAATCACAAAGGCACATTCGGCCATGCCGGCATCATTGCAGGGTCCGTAGGGAAAACCGGTGCCGCCGCCATGGCCGCACGAGCGGCCTTGCGTGTCGGTGCAGGCCTGGTTACCGTCGCCATCCCTGCAAGTGTCAACGATGTATTGGAAGCAAAGCTGTTGGAAGTGATGACGGTGCCCATGCCTGAGACCAAAGCGCGCACCCTTGCACGGGCCGCATTGGATCGGCTCGTCGCCTTCATGACGGCTAGAACCGCTATCGCCATCGGTCCAGGATTGTCTACCCATCCCGAAACGGTTGAACTGGTTCAGGCCTTGATGAAACAGCTGGACCGACCGGCGGTTCTGGATGCAGATGCCCTGAACGCGTTGACTGGGCGGACCGCTCTCCTGGCAGCGTGCAAGACACCGCCGATCATTACGCCCCACCCCGGAGAGATGGCGCGACTGGACGCTGACGCAACGACACAGACCGTTAACAGCGATCGGATCGGTACTGCCGCCTGCTTCGCGAGGGAGCGAGGCCTGTTCGTCGTGTTGAAGGGAGCCCGGACCGTCGTCGCCCGACCGGATGGAGCCGTCGCGATTTGCCCGACCGGTAATTCAGGAATGGGGACGGCAGGAACCGGCGATGTGTTGACCGGCATGATCGTGGGACTCTTAGCCCAAGGCGTGCCCTCCTGGGAAGCGGCCTGTGCCGCGACGTACCTGCACGGAGCCGCCGGCGATTGGGCTGCGTCCAGGAAGGGGCAAGCCGGGTTGATCGCAGGAGACGTGATCGAGGAGATTCCCAATGCCCTCACGTTCATGCATCGGACCCCATCAAACAAGACCAATAAAATTTGGAACGATCCCGTGTGACGACGTTCCCATGGCTACAGCGATCAGCTCTCTGGACCTTATCCTCTCCTCTCCCGGCGAGACTGAATCGTTCGGAAACGCCATTGGCCGGCTGCTTCGTGGCGGGGAGGTGCTCGCCTTGATCGGTGAATTGGGGGCGGGTAAGACGGCACTGGTCCGCGGGATCGTGGTCGGCCTCGGCCTACCGGCTGCTTCCGTCACGAGTCCGACATTCATGATTGTCCATGAATACCGGGGACGGCTTCCGGTCATTCATGTCGACCTGTACCGGTTGCAAAAACTAGAGGATAC
>JBKKBQ010000200.1:0-5399 GCA_046714015.1 Nitrospira sp. | reverse complement strand
CGATGATTTGCAGCCATTTCGTCGCGGAAGTGTGCATCTGTTCCGAAGCAGTATGGGGGACATTGTACTGGGCCGCAAATAGAAGGGCGTTGATGAGCGTTTTCATAAGGGGCAGTTGGCGGCGGAGTAAGATCATTTTAAATCCCTAAAGAGATCGAGAAACAGCTGAGGCCATTGGGCGCCGGTGACGGCTCCTACCGTCGCCAACACGATGCCGATGCCGATCGCACTCAGAACAACCGCCTTCCCAATGTCCTGACCTCGGAGCGTGCCGATCTGAACCGGCTCTTTGGAGAGGTACGCGCTGGCAGCGTAGAGCTCTTCGCCGATCAGGGTGTAGTCGCATGTCGTCACAAAAAACGGGAGCTGATGGTCCGAATCAGTGCCGGCGATCTGGATGGCCCCGGTACTGGCGCCGGTCTCCGTCAATAACAACGATTCGGCAAAGTAGGCACCCATGAAGAAGTTGGCGGCCGGCTTCCGCCGCAACATAATGCCGTCCACCGCGGCCGTGTAACTGAACTGATCGGCGGTGATAAAAAAGTTGGCGTCTTCCTTGAAGAGATCCGGCTTCCCCGCTTCCAAATAGGCCTGCTTGGTAATTTCCTGGCAGACCGCCATTGTGATCGGCTCCCGGTGGGGCACGATCAATTCCGTCTCATAGAGCGCGGCCCGCTTTGCGACCTTCCCCAAAATGACCGCGGCAGCAATCGTCGAGGGATCGTGCAAGTCATGCGCGCCGGTGAGATAAAGGATCGGCTTGCCCAGCTCCGTCGCACGTCCGATCGCCTCATCGACCGCATCAAGACCTGGAATTCGTCGTAGGAAGATCTCGTTTCGTTTCGCGTAACTGATCGAGTAAAACACGAGCCCGCCGAACGAGACGGCGATGATCAGATTGTTGAGCTGATTCCAATTAAACCAGTCTGGAGAAGGACTGGCGACCAAGACCGGGCTGAATACCCGCCGGTCATCGTGCACCGCTGCCACGGCAACGGCATAGGACAGACCATCCTTCACCTCGACGCCCTTCGTGCTCCGAATGACGACTTGATGCCAGGTCTTGTCTACGTGTCTTGTCCACCACGCGGTCTTTGCGTCTTTGACGTATTTCGTGTTCGCCGGGAATTCTGCGATGATCGTCAGTGCTGCCGGATCAGTCGCAGCCGCCTCACCGACCAAGACCTGATACCGTACATCCGGTCCATCCCATGACGAAGGAGCCCACTGCACGGTGATGCTGCCACCTCCGTCGCTCGGTGTATCGAAGACCCGCACATCTTGCGGAGCACTGATCGATGCCTCCGCCAACGTGTAAGATGGTAACAAGCAGAACGCACAAAAGATCGTCGCTGACATCAACCACGCCGACCTAGCACATCCTCGCGGTAGCCTTCTCCTCACTCCTTACTCCTTACTAGCTACACCGTTCATGCCCCTTCGATTACCTCGATATTCGTCCGCGGGATCACGGTTTTCTTTCCATCGGACAACTTCACTTCCAAGACCCGCACCTCACTTTCCGTAGGAATTTTGGTGAGCTCCGATGGAAGCGCTGATACTTCCCCGATCTGCCCGAACATCGGGTCGCGGATGATACGAACCGGGTCGCCGAGACGAATGCCTTCCCGTTGTGGCGGAGATACTGCCGTTGCGTGCCCGTCTCCCTGTGGGACGATGATTTCCGGACGGATGACTCCGGCCCTGATCTGTGTGGCACCGGAAATCGACGCTTTCTGCCCGGCATGAGTTGAGAGCAGCTTGAAGGTCTTGCCCGCCATCGGGATAGTTCCAAAGCCCTCAGTGAGGATCAGCGTAAATCCCACCTGTTCCGTTCCAGTGATGGCAACGCCGAGGTCATAGCCTAACAGGGCGCGCAAATCTTCATCATGAATCCCGCCGACAACCAGACCGGCGACCCCGACTGCCTTGGCCTGCTTCATCGCCTCGGCAGAAAGGAACGAACCCCCAACCACGACTTTGCCCTTCATAGCGCTATTGAGGTGACCCGGCGTCAACGGCTCGTCGGGGGTCTTCACTGCCATGACAATCTCCCCAGACGTTTCTCCTCCGATGCCGAATATGCCCTGAACCAAACTACAAGTCGTCTCAACCACGACACCCTGCTGTGGAATGGTTTCGATGATCGTGCCGTCCACATAAGCGAGCAGCTGAAGAACTCTGGGAGGTTCACGCAGGAGAACCTGCCCTGTAATCGACGACACGGATTCGACTATGCCGGAGACCGGCGAACGAATATCCGTCTTGAACCATTTGATCAGCGGCTTGTTCTCCGCAAGAATCTCGTCCTTCTCAACAACATCGCCTTCCTTCTTGACCAAATAGTCTTTGATCTCACCCGGCGCCACGCTGAGTTGATTGGCGAGATTGACAGGAAACACTTTCCCCGGTAGCTCTGCCTTGGCCACAACCTGATCGGAACGGACCTGATCACCGGCATTGACGACGACCGTCCCCGGCAGAGGCAGCATGCGCCGACGATGAACGACCGTATGATCCGTAACAGTGAGGCCTGGAGTATAACTATGCGCCATACTAGGTACAGTCCTGAGTTCCGAGTGCTACGTCCTGAGTGAGGAAGCGTCTTCGGAAACCCACCTCAGCACTCATTGCTCAGCACTCACCACTGGATAGAGATCAACGGCGTGAAACCATTTTGTGAGGGCCGCGACACGAGCTTGTTGTTCGGCGGGAAGTCGGAGTGGCCGCCCACGGCCATCGAGCAAGAGCCCGACAACGCCGCCATGGACTTCCTTTGTCACCGCCACACCCGCCCCTGCCCCCATGCTGACTCCCTTGACGGGGTGAACCTTGATCGTGGCCTGTTTGCCGGAATCCAACGGGAACAATTTCAACTCGCCAAATTTCAACTGGTCTGTCGTGGTCTTCCCATCCGGCCACATGATTTCATAGTCGGCACACACATCGCCGTCCTTCCCGTGTCCAATCGGCGCCACACAGGTCCCCAGATAGATCATGCAGTCTCGAACGAACACGTCGGTGGCTGCCTTCTCATTGATCGTAGACAGCACCCCGAGATGCGGCATCATGAAGATGCTGTCGACAGACAATCGTGTGCACCCCATCGGCTCATAAGCATCGACCATCATCAACATCGATTGAATACGCCGCGGAGCGTGGGACAAAATCCCCCCGCTTCCGACGATCAAATCCAGCTTCAACATATCAATCAGCGTCTTGCCGGAAGTCTGCTGCTCGAAGACGTCGGAGATCGTCCGTTCCTGCTGCACACCCTTCAGCCCTGTCGCCAGCGACTTGTGATGGATCAAAGCCAACCGCAAAGCCTCCCGTGCGATCGCCTGCTCGATCTGTAGTTCATCGAGCGTTTGCGGAATGGTCGTCGGACGGATCATCTTGTTCTTGATCCTGTTGCGCAGCGTCTGTTCATCGATCGTGAACGGCACCCAACGCATGATATTGGCCAGTCCCGCTTCGGCCAGCACATTCGACACACTGTAGGACATGCCGAGATTGGCACTCACTGTCCGGTTGAACACGCCATCGAAGACGGAAAACACGTCCGTCGTCGCTCCCCCGATATCCACCCCGATCAGGTTCAGATGTTCTCGTTTGGCGATCGCCTCCATAATGAGACCGACCGCTGCGGGAGTCGGCATGATGGGTGCTCCGGCCATGTCGATGAGCTTCTTGTACCCAGGCGCCTGCTGCATGACATGTTCGAGAAACAGGTCATGAATCTTGTTGCGCGCCGGCGCCAAGTTTTCTCGTTCCAGGACCGGTCGGATGTTTTCGGTGACAACCAGTGCCGATTTGTCCTCCAGGATCTTTCGCACTTGCGGTTGCGCTTCCTTGTTGCCCGCATAGATCAGGGGCAACTTGTAGGTCACGCCGAATCGCGGCCGTGGTTCCGCTGCCGCCACATATTCAGCCATCTCCACCACGTGTGTGACCGCTCCGCCATCCGTTCCACCAGACATGAGGATCATGTCTGGCCTCATGGAACGGATCCGTTCGATCTTTTCGTGCGGCAACCGGCCGTCGTTAGCGGCCAACACATCGATGACGATGGCGCCGGCTCCCAGGGCCGCCCGTTGCGCGCTTTCGCCCGTCATGTTCTGCACGACCCCAGTCACCATCATCTGTAGACCGCCACCGGCGCTGCTGGTGGAGATGTAGCTATCGACACCGGTCTTTTCATCCCGGCAGGGCGTGATGATCTTGTCTCCGTCTAAAATCTTACGCCCGGAGAGTTCTTCGATTTCGGCGATGGCGTTCAATACACCGCGTGTCACATCTTCGAATGGCGCTTCCACCGTCGTCGGGGCTTCACCGCGATAGGTTTGCCGGTATTCGTCGCCGACTTTCTCGATAAGAATGGCTTTGGTGGTGGTGCTACCGCAATCGGTAGCGATAATCACATTGAGAGGGCGATCGATCTTGGGAGAGGTAGAGGCAGAAGCCGTCATTGAGCCGTTGCTCCGTTTGGAGCAGACTTGGCTTCAATAATTGAGATAAGACGAGTGAGCGTATCGCGGCGCTCGAGCAATCGTGCAACCTGCTCAACTTCCTTAGCACTAAACACACAATCAATAATCGGCGTGATGAAATGCAGTGCCTGACTTCCCAAGAAGTTCATTGGCCCCATCGATTCCAAGAACATCGTCGCCGGTGCCGCCATCCCACGCTTGACGATCGTCTCAGCAATCCGCTCCAGCAACTGGACATCTTCTATGGAAAGAGGTTCGGTCTCAGGTTGAACGGCAAACGCATGGCGCAGTCCAACACGAACTTTCGCCAGCTTTTCAGCTGCATTTCCTCTGAAGAGTGATCGCATGCGTGCAGGGCGGATAAGGCAAACCTGAAACGAGCCGCATTATATGAAGGGGGTGGAGGAGAGTCAATTCAATGGTGGAACTGCAAAGCCGATGCTCTTCCATGTCCTTGCAGCTTTGAGGCATTCATGATACTCAAAAGCATGCAATTACAGGAGCCATCCCATACCATTGACCTCGATCGCAAAATCGAGCAGGTGATGGCCCGTCATCCGTCGGTGGTCTTGGCCATTCTGTTCTGGTCGATGGCCAAAGATCAGGCGCGCAACGACAGTGACCTCGACATCGCGGTCGCGTCTTCCACCCCGCTGACGGCTCAGACTCACCTCGCCATAATTAAAGATCTTGCGCTGGCCGTTGGCCGCCCTGTGGATCTCATAGATCTTGACCGCACTCATAACCCGCTGCTTCAGCAGATCCTGACCAAGGGGCGCAGAGTTCTGTGTCATGATCGGACGCGTTACGCCGAACTGCTTCTGCGTATGGTCTATGAAGAAGCGGACCTCATGCCCTATTACCGCCGCATTTTGTCGGACAGGCGACAGGCATGGATCGGGACCTAAA
>JBKKBQ010000199.1:0-3860 GCA_046714015.1 Nitrospira sp. | reverse complement strand
AGCAAGTGGTGAGCGTGGCGACCGCGCTCGTGCCGTTCCTGGAGCATGACGATGCCAACCGCGCGCTGATGGGGTCCAACATGCAGCGCCAGGCGGTTCCGTTGGTGACGTCGGAGGCTCCTCTGGTCGGAACCGGGATGGAAGCGGTGGTGGCGCGGGATTCCGGGTACGTCATCCAGGCTCGTCGAGCCGGGGTCGTGGAAAGCGTCGATGCCACCCGCATCGTGGTGCGGGCCGATTCAAAGGACGGCAAGAGGGGAAAGGATTCCGGGCTGGACGTCTATGACTTGATCAAATTCCAGCGGTCGAATCAAAATACCTGCATTACTCAGACCCCCGTGGTTGGGATCGGCCAGCCGGTCAAGAAGGGGCAGGTGCTTGGAGATGGACCGGCGATTGATCATGGAGAGCTCGCGCTGGGCAAGAACGTCCTGGTCGCGTTCATGCCGTGGGGTGGCTACAACTTCGAGGACGCCATCTTGCTCAGCGAAAAATTGGTTCGAGAAGACGCCTTTACCTCGATCCACATCGAAGAGTTTGAGGTGGAGGCTCGGGACACCAAGCTGGGTAAAGAAGATGTCACGAGAGATATTCCGAATGTCGGGGAAGAGGCGCTGAGAAATTTGGACGAGAGCGGGATCATCCGCATCGGTGCCGAAGTCAAGCCGGGCGATATCTTGGTGGGAAAGGTGACGCCAAAAGGCGAAACTCAGCTCACCCCGGAAGAAAAACTGCTCCGCGCGATCTTCGGTGAGAAGGCCGGCGATGTGAAGGATACCTCGTTAACCGTGCCTCCGGGGGTGGAAGGCATCGTGGTCGATGTCAAAATCTTCTCTCGCAAAGGACTGGACAAGGACGAGCGATCGAAGAGCATCGAGACCGACGATCAGATGAAGCTGCAGCGCGATCACCACGAAGAGCTGCGGATCATCGATGAAGAAAAGACAAAGAAGATTCGGAAGCTCTTGCTCGGCAAGGTGGTCGGCCGTGATCTGATGGACCCGGAGAGCGGCGATGTCATCTTGAAGAAGAAGGGGAAACTGACGGCGGAGATTCTCAGGCGATTGCCGGACGACACGGTGCGTCACATCATCCTGAGCGATCCCGATGAGCAAAAGGAACTGGAAGATGTCGAGCGACGGGCTAAGGAGCAGATTGAAATCCTCCAGACACTGTACGACGAAAAGGTGGGGCGCTTAAAGCGAGGGGATGAGCTGCCTCCCGGTGTCATCAAGCTCGTCAAGGTCTACATCGCGATGAAGCGCAAGATTCAAGTTGGGGACAAGATGGCCGGTCGACACGGCAATAAGGGTGTCGTGTCACGGGTCCTCCCCGAAGAAGATATGCCCTATCTACCGGATGGGACCCCCGTGGAAATCGTGCTGAATCCGCTGGGTGTGCCGTCCCGCATGAACGTCGGGCAAATTCTGGAGACCCATCTTGGATGGGCGGCGAAGGCCTTGGGTATTCAAGTGGCCAGCGCGGTATTCGATGGCGCCTCGGAGAAGGAAATCAAGGATCTATTGAAAAAGGCCAAACTGCCGGTGAGCGGCCAGTCGCAACTCATCGACGGCAAGACCGGCGAGCCGTTCGGCAGTCCGGTCACGGTCGGGTATATGTACGTGCTGAAGCTCCACCATCTGGTGGACGACAAGATCCACGCACGGTCTATCGGCCCCTATTCTCTCGTGACCCAGCAGCCTCTGGGCGGCAAGGCTCAATTCGGGGGCCAGCGGTTGGGAGAAATGGAAGTCTGGGCGTTACAGGCCTATGGGGCGGCCTCGACTCTGCAAGAGTTCCTGACCGTCAAATCAGACGATGTGCCGGGTCGGTCGCGCATGTACGAAGCGATCGTCAAAGGTGAGCCGTTCCTCGAACCCGGGTTGCCTGAATCGTTCAATGTGTTGGTCAAGGAGCTGCAGAGCTTGGGACTCGATGTAGAGCTGGTCAAGACACAAGACTAACCGCTTGTGTGCCGGCTGAAACCCGGCATCAGAGGAGGTCACTACCTTGGAAGGCGTATATACACTGTTTGAAAAGCAACGGGATTCGGTGTCGTTCGATTCGATGCGGATTCGCATTGCCTCGCCCGAGAAAATCCGATCGTGGTCGTACGGGGAAGTCAAGAAACCGGAAACGATCAACTATCGGTCGTTCAAGCCGGAAAAAGACGGGCTGTTTTGCGCCAAGATCTTCGGTCCGACCAAGGACTGGGAGTGCAATTGCGGGAAATACAAGCGCATGAAGCACCGCGGGATCGTGTGCGACAAATGCGGTGTCGAGGTGATTCAATCGAAGGTTCGACGTGAGCGGATGGGGCATATCGAGCTGGCTGCGCCTGTCGCCCATATTTGGTTTCTGAAGGGTGTCCCGAGTCGGATCGGCACCTTGCTTGACATGAGCCTCAAGCAACTCGAGAAAATTCTCTATTTTGAAAGTTATGTCTGTGTGGATCCGGGCTCAACTGATCTGGGGGAAAAGGAGTTGGTGCCGGAGGATAAGCTGCGGACCCTTGTCGCTGAGTTCGGTTCGAGCGGGTTTAAAGTCGGAATCGGCGCAGAGGCCATCCGCGACCTACTGAGGAAGATCGATATCAATGCGCTGTGGGACGATTTGCAGGTCAAAGCCAAAGCGTCGACATCGGCAGCCATGAAGAAGAAGTACGCCAAGCGTCTGAAAGTGCTCGAGGCGTTTCGCAAGTCCGGGAATAAGCCGGAGTGGATGATCATGGATGTCATTCCGGTCCTGCCGCCGGAGTTGCGTCCCCTGGTTCCGCTCGATGGAGGACGGTTTGCCACGTCCGATCTGAACGACCTCTACCGTCGTGTGATCAATCGAAATAATCGGTTGAAACGATTGATGGAGCTGAAGGCGCCTGGTGTCATCATCAGGAACGAGATGCGGATGTTGCAGGAAGCGGTGGATGCGCTTTTCGACAACGGTCGCCGCGGCCGCGCGATTCGTGGCCCGAACAAACGGCCGTTGAAATCGTTGAGCGACATGCTGAAGGGAAAGCAGGGACGGTTCCGGCAGAACCTGCTCGGGAAGCGCGTCGATTATTCCGGCCGTACCGTGATCGTCGTCGGTCCGGAGTTGCGTCTCCATCAGTGCGGGTTGCCGAAGAAAATGGCGCTGGAATTGTTCAAGCCGTTCATCTTCCACAAGCTGGAAGCCAGAGGGGCGGCCACCACCATTAAGAGCGCCAAACGGCTGGTCGAAAAAGAACGACCTGAGGTCTGGGATGTCCTCGATGAAGTGATCCGAGAGCATCCGGTCTTGCTGAATCGAGCCCCGACGCTCCATCGCTTGGGCATCCAGGCATTCGATCCCGTGTTGGTCGAGGGGAAGGCGATTCGATTGCACCCGCTCGTCTGCGCGGCGTTCAACGCGGACTTCGATGGAGATCAGATGGCGGTGCACGTCCCGCTGTCCGTCGAAGCGCAGGTTGAAGCGCGGGTCCTTATGATGTCCATCAACAACATTCTTTCCCCGGCCAACGGCAAGCCAATTGCGGTGCCGTCGCAGGATATGGTGTTGGGCTGCTATTGGTTGACGAAAGAGCGGCTCGGCGCCAAGGGCGAGGGGAAAGTGTTTGGGTCCCCCGAAGAAGTCCGGATCGCCTTTGATGCGAGAGAAGTGGAAGAGCATGCGCGGATCAAGGTGCGCCTGGCGGGTTCGCTGGTGCAGACGACCGCTGGTCGCGTCTTGCTGTCGGAAATCCTTCCTGCCGGTTTGCCGTTCGCGAATGCCAACAAGCTCATGACCAAAAAGGAAATGACGAAACTCATCGATGCCGTGTATCGACAGACCGGTCATCGAGACACCGTCGAGTTTCTGGATAAGATCAAAGACATCGGGTT
>JBKKBQ010000198.1:0-21577 GCA_046714015.1 Nitrospira sp. | reverse complement strand
AACCGTGGCATCTTCATCAATGCTCGCAAACAAGTCACAGAGGGTGAGGACCATGGCGTCAGTCAACGCGAGGTAGCGTTGCGCCCGTTGCCTGAGCGTTGCACGATCGGTTTCACCTCGCTCGATGACCCATTCGAGCTGACGGCGGCCAAAACCATGATGCGTTTCCTCTTGCTGTAAGAGAATACGGCGGAGCCGTCCAAACGGCGCGGCACGTTTTGCCAATCCTTTTTCGATACGATTCAGAATGGTCTCCCCCACCCCTTCGAGCATCACTTGCTCGGCAAGGAACGTTTCCATGAGATCGCGGCGAGCCAGTGCGTCGTCCAGAATCTGGCGATACGCTTCCAAGGCAGGAAGAAACGGCGTATCACGGAGGTGCTTCGGTGAAAGCCAGGCAATGGCCCCCTGAAAAACCCGTGCATGCATCGCTTCTTGTTTGGCCTGGCTATGAAGAAATCGCCGCGTCCCCAAATCTTCAGCTAGCGCGGCTTGGGCCTTGGCACAATCGTGGGCCATCCGTTCGCCATGCTCTAAAAATCTCAAAAGCCTGGCGATAGGCACCCTCTCATCATGACTGACCAGCATGGGTCATCTCCTTTGGTGGGATTCCGTTCAAGGTCCAGTCGTAGTCGAGATACTCGATGCGATAGTCCGATCGCATCAGGTCTTGGACCAGTTCAGGATCGTTCACATAGCGAGTGATGTAGGCAAGGACTGACCCGGCCGCTCTCGCAAAATCATCGTCAAACCACTTGAAGATCATCGAGAGCGACGCCACTTTTTGCGCTCGGTCGAAACGATTGCGCATGGGATCGTTAATGAAGTTCCTGGCGACACGATCGAGCTGGTGTTCGAGCTGATCCGGTTCGTAGACCCAGGTCTGGAGTTTTGGGCAGGAGGTGGACGCACACACAATGGCAAAATGGATCAACGGTTCCTGAAACTGTTTGATCAACACCTGCCGTTCCAGATCGTAGAGATTGATGGTAGCTCCCCCAACCCGATAATCCCGCCCAATGAAGTAGCGATAGCGTCCCACATAGCTCACCGGCGAGTAGTGATCGAGGATGCCCTTGATGGCGAAGGCGTTGTACGCATTAATCCAGAAAGCCAGCCGTTCATTGCGCGTGGCGAACCCGTTGGCGTCGACCCGGTCCAGTTGGGCAAGATAAGCCGGCAATCGACTATCCACCTGAATGCCGGGATAATCGACGACGCCATCCTTCACATGTGAAGCGAGGACTTGCCCCAGCAATCGATGCGAAATTTCACCAGGCGGAAGAGGATCCGCTGGTCTGAACGATGTCGGAGCGATGGAACAGGCCGTGAGTACGGTAGCCAAACCGATCACAACCCATCGCATCGGCCGCCCCCCTTCTTCACCAGGACACCGGTGTTTGCCATGCAGCGATTGGGTGTCGGAGTACGGAGCCAATGACCCGCCCATCCAGCCTGTTACAGGACGACTGATCGGAACAATGCTGAATCTTTTGTCGATCGAACCGCCCAAGAATTTCACTGAGCGACGAATGGAGCAGATTCCCAGCTGCTGGGAGTGACAAACAGGGTGAGACATTCCCTGAGGCATCGATCGCAATACTGTACCGTCCAGCATCGCAGGGCTTCAGGCTTTCTCCACGTAACCATGTCACATTGTCCTTCGCATACTGCCGGAGATAGCCGGGAGGCAGTGCATCCTCCTCAAGCAATCGTTCGAAGACCAGCCTGGCTTGCTGACGGTCATACATCAACGTCGTATCCTGCTTGCCGTACAGTCCCACGTCCCAATGGTACGCGCCGACGACCGGCAAGAAACCTCGTTGCCTGGCGAACGCAACCACCTCCTTCACCTCATCCCGATTGATTTCGCTCACGATACAGATGAGGAATTTCGGGCTGCGATAGTGCTGGAGAAGATCAAGGCCGGCCAGGACCGCGTGAAGTTGATCCGCACCCCGGATACGTTCGTACTTGTTGCGATCCAGGGTGTCGAGGCTGATCGAGAGGGATACCGAGAGATCATCAAATTGCTGCACAAGTTCTGAGGTCAGCTTGGTTCCGTTCGTAATCAATGTCAGATGAAACCCGATCTCAACTAAATCTTGAAAAATATCAGGTAAGTCACGGCGTAAAAGCGGCTCACCTCCTTGCACGAATACAAAACGCAGTCCGTCTCCGTAGAGGCCGGCGAAGACGTTCCGGATCTCTTGCCGAGACATCTCATACCGGCCGACATTCAACGGAAGGTTGCAGTAGCCACAGGAAGAATTACAACGAAGGCTCACTTGAAACACGGCCAACAACGGACGCCTCAGAACCAGATTGGTCAGTCCACCCCATAATGCTTGATGAAGGCTCGGCTTTCCATTTGTTCTCGTAGACTGCCCGTCGATCTGTGCGTGTGGCTGAGGCTGTAATCGTTCAATGTGTATCAGCATGGATTGTCCGCCTAACAGTCGCTGTGCAGTTCTGCCCAACGACTTGCCGTTTTTTTCCCTGGGCTCTGCAAAACCCCGCGTGCTTTAACAGTCTTGTTTCATAACCTATTGAGAGTCATAGGGGTACTACGAATCTCAACCGGCATATCCCTTGCTGAACGAACCATGACCATCCATGGCTTTCTACCAGGAGGTATAAGATGAACATGACTCGCAGGAACATCCTTCCGATTATCCTTGGAGGCGTAGCGGTTCTTTCTATGGTTGCACCTCTTACGGCAACCGCCGCCTCTAAGGACGGGAAGAAGTCGGGTGCCTCTTCGCCAGCGGCAGCCGCAGCAGAGATGGTGACTTCAACACGACAGACTACTTCCCCCACCACCGCTCACCTGTCGGACCGTAAGCCGGGTCCAGCCTGGAAGACAATCGGTGGAACGCTCAAGCACATTAAGGGCGATGTCTTCACAGTCGAAGACTACGAAGGCAATCAGGTCGAGCTCTACACAAGCCGAGAAACCAAACAATTGCGCGGCAGCAAGAAGGTTGGGGACCGCGTGCGCGCCGAGATCACCCATAGCGGCTTCGCTAACTCCATTCAATAATCCTCAAGCGCTCAGTCTGATTTATCTCAAACCGTGGGCCAGAGCTTTGGCCCACGGTTCCTGTCCTCACAGGTTGCACAATCATCGACCTTTCACGAAAGTAATGTCGCCATAATAGGCTATCGCACGTTCTTTGGTGTTGTCGGTATCACTCATGATGGCCACGCCGTTGATCATCGGCGGTTCTTCTCCGAATGCCTTTTTATAGTCCTCATAGATGTTTCGTTCTTCGTCGATCCACATGCCGAGTTTTTGCGGTCCACTTTCGACAACCACCATCTTGACGAAATCCGTATAAGCATTGTCGATGACCGCGCCGACCGGGGCCTTTCTTTCCCAGACATAATTGATGGCGCCGATAGGAATGTCACCGAACAATACCCGGCCCGCTTTATACTTCAGCTTTTT
Organism: Nitrospira sp.; assembly: GCA_046714015.1. Classification (GTDB taxonomy): domain Bacteria; phylum Nitrospirota; class Nitrospiria; order Nitrospirales; family Nitrospiraceae; genus Nitrospira_D. Next base: position 18,126 of record JBKKBQ010000198.1, on the reverse strand, counting down.
CCCCACACTCACCTTATCCGGGTCGTATTCAAACGTGATGTAAAGCCGGGCCGGATAATCATCCCCGTCTTTTCGCGTAGCATCGCTTGTTTTGAGCAGATTCTCGATTTTCCATCGCCAGTGGACGATCGGATATTCACGCGGATCGATCTTGACCTCTTTAGTCAACCCCGAGGCCGACGCATCGCTGATCGCCTTGACGACCGGCCTACCATTATTCTTGATGATTTCGTACTGCGTCTGCTTTGGAATCTTTGTGAAGGTGAGCGGCTTCCATCCGTCGGGTAGTGCTGCTCCCTCGGAGGCAGCTGAAAACTTGCCGACCTCTAACGCGGAGGTATTTTGAGCCCATACGAGGCCAGATGCGCTACAGAACAGGATCGTCGTCGAGGCGAGAACAACACCCGTCATTCCAGCCATTCCGCATCTCGTAGTCATCGTCTCAGCCATGCGAACAGCTTTGCCAATAGACTCTTTGTTCCCTGTGTAAAGTGCGCTTTCCGCCAAAGATTGATCACTTTCTTATTCACTTCAGCCTGGGTGGGATAGGGATGGATCGTCCCGGCGATCGTTTTGGCTCCTGCGCCCGCTCTCATCGCGACGGAGAATTCGCCAATCATCTCGCCGGCATGAGCCGCCACGATCGTCGCGCCGAGAATCTTGTCCGTCCCCTTTTTAATGTGCACACGGGCGAACCCTTCGTCCTCTCCATCCAGAATCGCCCGATCAACTTCAGTCAATTTATATGTATAGGTTTCAACCTCAATCCCCTTTTCTTTCGCCTCTTTTTCGTACATCCCGACATGGGCGACTTCCGGCTCGGTGAAGGTGCACCATGGCATCACCAGGGCATCGACATTGGCATAGCCTAAACTCAACGGATGTGGGAACAGCGCGTTCTGGATCACGATTTGCGCCATGGCATCGGCGGCATGCGTAAACTTGTAGCGTGAGCCGACATCACCGGCTGCGAAAATCTTGGGGTTGGTCGACTGCAATCTGGCATTGACCCTTATCCCGTTCTTATCGTACGAAACTCCCGCGGTTTCCAAACCGATTTTCTCGACGTTCGGAGTGCGGCCGACGCCGATGAGAATCTCGTCGACGATGACATCGTACTGTTGACCATGCGAATCGACTGTCAGTCGTTTACCGCTATCGTGCTTTTCCACCTTCAAGTGGTTTGCGCAGCAGCGCAGCTTCACGCCATCGCGAAGCATCTGTTGTTGAACAATCTCCGCTGCATCTCGATCCTCATTCGGCAGGATGCCATGCGTCGATTCGATCAGATACACTTGGCTCCCAAACCGGGCGAAGGCCTGCGCCAGCTCGCAGCCGATCGGCCCGGCCCCGATGACTCCTAGACGCTGCGGCAGCTCAGTCAGTGAAAAAACGGTTTCATTCGTCAGATAACCGGCTTCCTGAAGGCCGGGCGTATCAGGCACCGCGGCTCTCGCCCCCGTACAGACGGCGGCTTTCGCGAAGGTGAGAATCCGATTACCGGCCGGACCTTCCACTTGGACCGTATCAAAACCAAGAAAACGGCCGCTACCGACATACACGTCCACGCCGAGTTTTGAATATCGCCGTGCGGAGTCGTTCCGGCTGATCCGGGCCCGCAGTTTCCTCATGCGCGCCATCACAGCACCGAAGTCATACTTCACACCGGCGGGAATATGGAGGCCGAACTCCGTGGCCTTCCGTAAGTCGGCCCAAGCCCTCGCGGCTCGAATCATTCCCTTCGACGGTACGCACCCAACGTTGAGGCAGTCTCCTCCCATCAGATGCTTTTCGATCAATGCGACCTTGGCGCCCAAGCTCGCGGCGATGACGGCGGTGATCAACCCGGCAGTCCCCGCTCCGATCACGACGATGTTGTAGCGGCCGGTCGGCTCAGGATTGACCCATTTAGACGGGTGCACATTGGCAAGGAGCTCTTGATTATATTCGTCGTTTGGAAGGATCAGAGATTGGTCGTGCTCACTCATTCCGATGACCCTTGAGAGCGGTTGCGTGATCATAGCCTGGCATCCTTTGCTCCGTATCGTCAATCGGTATGGTCATACCGATTTTGCTGCGTACTTTTTGTAAACCACCGGCACCAGCGCCAGCAGTCCCAAGAGCACGAAGGCGCCGACGACGTTCGGGGATGCGATCTCTTTCAGCGAATTGATCGTTCCCAGTTGGCGTCCCGCATAGGCATAGACGAATGAGCCGGGAATAATTCCAATCGCCGTGGCCGCAACATAGGTCCCGACGTTCACGCGTGTGAGTCCAGACACAAGGTTCACCACAAAGAAAGGAAAGAGCGGGATGAGTCGTAAGGTCAACAAGTAGCTGAATGCGTTCTTGGCAAACCCTTCTTGGAATGGTCCCAGCCACTTCCCGAACTTCTGCTCGACCGTATCTCGCAACACATACCGTGCGGTGAGAAATGCGAGGGTCGCTCCGGTCGTCGCTCCGATATTCACACACACCGTTGCGAAGACCGCGCCGAACAAGAACCCTCCGGCCAACGTGAGGATCACCGCACCTGGCAGCGACAACCCGGTCGCGATCACGTAGGCTACGATAAAAATCCCTACCGCCGCGGCAAAGTTCGCCTCCGTAAACACCAACAAACTGTCTCGATTCTCTTTCAGCGCGGTCAACGACAAAAACCGTCCAAGGTCGAAATAAAAGAACGCGCCGATGGCCAACGCGATACCCACTATGAGGGAAATCTTGCCTAGGTTTGAACGGCTGGACTCACTTTGATTCGCGACAGGAGTTATCATAGCGGCGTCGTGACCTATCATGGTGGCTCCTCTTTGCTCTGTCAATGAGATAGACTGCCCATGTGTCAGCCCACAGGGGAAAGTCTTACATCACAAGCGGGAGATAGGTGACGGGGAGAGTGTGGTCGATCGTCGTCGAACAGGCAGGAAGTCATTCCCGCTGACGATTGGCGAGATCCCAGTCGATATCAAGTCTGGCGGAGGCCCGTTCGAGCGGATCGATCACTCCGTCGCGGTTTTTATCCAGCTCCTGAAAATGGTCGTAGTCTAACTCACCAGCCTGGGGGATCGGCACTGCCCCTTTTCGTTGATCGCGGTTCAAACTGTAGCGTTGTAGCTGTTCCAGTATCCCATGATAGTATAAATCCGGTTTGAGCTGGATCGGTTCCAAAAGCGGAGGATTCTTCGCTATCTGCTTCCGGCGGCTAAGTGACAAGTGCCGAGCAGGAGGCTTCTTCCTATGAAGTTCGGGGATCGTGGGTCCTTTTCTTTCTTTCCTCAAGGCTTTCTTGTCGCCCACATGAACCAATCGTGGAAATACGACTCGATCTCCGGACCCAGCTCGAAGGGCTCGCATCTTGGTCTCCTGTTTAGCCGTTGGAGAAGCACTTGCTGCTTGTCCAACCCCCACAACCGTGCTCCAGAACAAAAAGGCCAGGAGGAGAACCAGTGCCGGTCTATGCAGGTCCAATAGCATCTCGTTCTCCCAGTTCACCTACTGAGCCTTTCAAGTGTAGCAGCGTTCTGAGAAGACTAAGCCATTGACTTTTCAGCAGATCCATCACAAAAAGTATTGTGATGTTGCTAGAAGGCCATCGGCTCCCGTAGTCTTGTCTCAGTGGAGGAGAACCTATGGATGATGCAAGCAGACTGACAAGGACCAAAGAACAGTGGGCCAAAGCTCGTCGAGGTGGAGAAGAACGCGAAGTGTTCTATGAAGGAGATGAGCGACTTCCTCCCGGTCAGCATCTTGTTGAGAACTTTCCCGTGCTCGATCTCGGCTTCAAGCCGGAGATTCCCTCAAGCGAATGGAGGCTCAACATCGGCGGATTCGTCGCTGCTCCTCTTGCCTGGACATGGGAGCAATTCTTGGCACAACCCCAATTCAAGAACAGATCGGACTTTCATTGCGTCACCTCCTGGAGCCGTTATGACAACGACTGGGAAGGCGTGAGCTTCAAGCACATCATGTCCATCGTGAAACCGCTGTCGCTTGCCCGATTTGTCCGGTTCAAGTCCTACGACGACTACACCACGAATCTCCCGCTCGATGCCTGTGACGATGACGATGTGCTGCTCGCCCACAGCTGGTACGGCAACCCCCTATCACGAGACCATGGTGGGCCGGTCCGTGTGATCGTCCCGAAACGTTACGCCTGGAAGGGAGCGAAGTGGGTGAAGGAAATTACGTTTTCAGATAAAGATGAGAAGGGATTCTGGGAAGTCCGCGGGTATTCCAACACCGCGCTTCCGTGGAAGAATGATCGCTACGGCTAGCGGTTATTTTTTGATCCACCCACCAGGACCTTCAACAAAATGTCCCGGCTTGGTGTTCTGCATGGCTTTTTCTCCGGCGAGCGTTTGAACAGCCTGGACATTGGTGCCGTTTCGCTTTGCAATATCTTCATAGGCCTGCCGCCGCTTCTGATTCACGTCCTTTATCAACGCTTGGGCTTCAGCATTGGAAGGATTCACCGCCCCCAGATAGCCGTTGGGTTTCTCCCCGACCAATCCATTCGCTTTCGCTTCATCCAACGACAGTGCGAAAGAGGGGGACGCTACCGCTGTCCATAGGATCGCCACACACGCCGCGATTGTCAGCCGTACCATGACCATCGTTCCCTCCAGCAGCTCGTAGGCTGTTGAAAAACTATTTCGGCACCCCGCCCTAGGTGCTGATGACCACCTCTGATGGCACCGGAATACACCGCAAGATGCTCAAAAAGGCTGTCCAGCAAGGCCGCAGCGAGCGAAGAGGCGAGGCGTACGCTTCGGTACGTTGAGCCTTTGAGCGATCCGAGAACGCCGCTGGGAGACTTTTTCAGCATCCTGCTAGAACAGTCCGCTGTCATTCGACAGCACCTGATCCAAGTCCTTGTCGACTTTCAGTCGAATCTCATGATCAATCTTCACATTGAGGTTGATCGTAATCGGCTTCTCCGGCGCCGCAACCTCGACTCGTGGAGCACAGGCACCCAACGTCAGGAGCAGAGTCACCCATGTCAACCAGCCAACGACTATCCATATGGTTCCGCTCCGCATGGTCTGCCTCATAATGGTCCTGGCCGTCTATACTTTTTCTCGATAGTTCCATGGAGATCCTCAACCAAGCGGAGGCTTTTGAGGAGCGTCGGGATGTGCTCCTGTACGGTAAGATTGAAGTGAATCGGGGGAGTATTCCTGAGGTCCGGATTTCTACCTTCCAACCGGGCATTCAGGTCCAACATTCCAGTTTCGCCGTATTTCACGCCGACGCGCAACAGCGAGTACTGAAAATTGTTGAGCGTTTGCGCAACAAGCTGGAGTTGCCGATCCGATTCTGAAAGGAGTTTCGACGATTCCGGCGTCGATGCATACCGTATGATACCACCGGGAGGCTGTGCCTCGACAACTCCATCTTTCACGATGATCCCACTTGACGTGAATGTGACGGGAAGTGTCCCGTTGAGCGTGCCGGTTCCCTGAAGTCCCTTCTGTTGTTCGACGCTGAGGATTTTCGCGAGATCAAGATTCCGCAGAGAAAACGTCGTTGTCACCGGTGGCTTGGCTAAGTCTACCACAGGACCTGGATTGCTGACCGTTCCTCCAAAAATTTCGCACTGGAAGTCTTTCATCTCTATGATCGGCAGATTATCCGCCACTTTCCATTTTAGCTGATAGGAAGTCACAAGGTTCGTGACATCGACACCACTCTGTACTGCCGCAACGAAGATCGAGGCCGGCTCGGTCATGACAATCGATTCAAGTCCCTGGGAGTATAACACCATCGTGGTGCTCAAGCCCTTGACGCCATAATCGTGGTAGTGACCGGACAGGTTCTCAGCCACCAACTTCGCGGTTCCCGACATTGCATTCATGACATTGACCCGGTCGCGGGAGCTGCGCGACCAGGATGCATCAACAATGGCTGTGAATATTCCATCAATCACATCGGTAGAAGGAGGAAAACCCATGATCATCTTGCTGAGCCGCCGGTCGGTGCCGTTAAACGTCAACGGACCGAGGACACCATGCACCACTCCTTGCGCCGTTTGCAGCAGCTGTTCGATCCTGGCCGTCACAAACCCTTCGTGCATCGGGGTATCGACTCGCAGGTCGGCCTTGATGCCGTCCTGATCAGCCGAGAACTTGACCACCCAGTCACTCGTTGGAAGCCACCAAGACCCCGGCTCCACACCCACCTCGGCTACTGACAACGTCCCTTGCGTCGCCCATGCGGCCCTGGTCGTTTTTGCCTCTTGAATTTTCAAGACACCTTGCGTGATGCGAATGCTCCGACCGCTTATTCGCATGGTTGGAGCCCGAACTGTCGCGATCATCGCACCCCCATGGCAATGGATCGCCGTCAGATCGCATTCCACCGTCAGCGGCTCCGACAGATTCAGCGTGACACTTGAAATGAACGTGGAGCCCTGCGCGATCTGTTTCGCCGTCAATGAAGATGGGGGTAAGAGCACTCCCTGTACATGTGTTCGAGCCAGCTTGACCGTCCCATGAACTCTTCCCATCGCCTCTTTCGCTGAAAGCAGTTCGGTAATGGCCTTCGGAAGGATGCCCTCCAGATGATAGGCTCCTTCGGCCGACACCAACTCATATCCAAAGCTCTCGGCGCGGGTGGTTTCGAACTGCGCCACCAATGGTCCTGTGGTCCGTCCATACGTCACATGCAAGGGTCCTTGCGCCACCGTCCGTATGGGCGTTTCCTTCCAATAGAGAGTCCCCTGCACAGGCTTCCTGTTCTCGATCCGCACCGGCTGATCCCCATGAGGAAGTATCAATCGAACCGCTTCGGGAATAATGCGCGGTTGGGTGTTGATCGTCGCGGTCAGCAAGACACCGGCACTCATGGCCCACTCCGCCTGCGTCGCGTTGCCTCCGAACGTGCCGTCATAGGCGACGGCAATATCCTTGGCCACGCCTTTCAGAGCCGGCAGCGTGACGTTGACTCGGACATTGCCGTCCAGATGTGTGCGTCCGTCTTCCCACAACGAGCTAAGTGCGGCCTCCGCGGCAGCATGCCCCGCCCAATCTATCGCCACCTCCCCCGTGACTCGTTCCAGTTCCGGCCCGATCGGAACAAGGAGTGCGATGAATGGAGCCAGTTCTTGTACATTGATTTGGAGGCTCCCATTGACCTGAATCTGTGGGCCGTTAGGATGCGCTTGCGACTGCCAGGCCACAATCGGCGCCGCGTGCGGTCGCTGCGGCGCCAAGGTCACCGACCAGGTGCTGGCGGAATGCCCGACGACGACCAGGCTATAGGACGCGGTATCACGTCCACGAAACACGAGGTGACCACCGACCTCTCTGCCGCTATACGTCAGGCTCCCGTCAATCGTCACTCTGCGAAGCGGCCCCGTCGCCTGCTCACGAAAGATGGTGAGATGATCCAGTTGCAACTCGTCGAATGGGAGGATCGGGAGACTGCGTAAGAGATCCCCCGCTGTCAACAATCGCCACGGTGAGTCCGCATCATCGGGCTGATCCGCATCTCTTCCACCTTGCGCGGTGGGTTCTGTGGACTGCATGTTCAACACATGGATTGCCGCGTCTCGGAGTACGATCTGTTTCACACGACCTTGAAACAGCTGGGCCAGGTCATATCGTATCTCTGCATCCGTCAGCGAGACCATCAGTCGTTCTTCGCCCAAATCCTGTTGAAACGAGACCACGGGAATGTGCATGTTCGCCCAGCCCGGAGAGCCGAGCTGGAGGATGACGTTGCTGTAGCCATAGCCACGAAGCCTATTCGCCAACAAATAGGACGCACTCAACGGCAACAGCAAATAGCAGCTGACGAGCGCCACCAGCCCAAGGAGAACGGCGATCTGTTATCGTTGGGCCAACATGGTTTGCCTGATCCGCCTCGATCACGTGGCAACGGTTGTCAAACAAATGTGTAAGTGCTGTCAAGAGGTCCGAACGGCTCTGCCGGGGGAACATGGTCCGATCAGCCTGTGGTTGGAGTCGCCGATGGTGCCGAACGACTGGATATCCAGGCATAAACACGGAGCGTTCGTGACGGAGGAGAAAGGACGATGCAGAGTTTACCTGGAAGTCGGAGGAAGATCGGCAGCCGGTTCTTCGCACTTCTTGCAATTCAAATGGGAACCCAAGTGCTGTTCACGTCCAGCGATAGTGAGCACCCAAGGGCGATTCGTGAATGGAGGCTGGTGCCGTACGTGCTGTCCATGACCACAGGACAGATCGGCAATCCAGTCGCCTTGTTCATCTTGGTGATATCCGACGATCGATTGCTGCATAGTATGATGATTCACGTGTCGCAGACGGAGGGCACTAGAGATCAGAGTAGCGAGCACGTGACGATATGTTCCTTACAGAGATCCGTTTGGCACAGCTCAAGGTTACCGTTTCTCGAACGGCAGCTCAGGTCGCTGAGCAGCGGGAAAATACCGCCAGTGTTTTGCCTCATCCTGATCGAAACTTCCGACAAATATGACGTCTCGATCGAGAGAACGAAATTCCGAGAGGTTCGTGCGGCAGTTCTGTGAATCGATGACACGCGCATCGTACTGCCCGACTACATAGACTCTGCCTTTTGCCGCCTGATAGACGTTCCGTCGACCAGCATAGCCCGTATCCGGAAACAATTCGGTTGAGGAAGCACAACCTCCTAGACCTTTGACCTGCATGGTGAGATTAAATCGCTGAAGGAATGGATCCGTCGCCATTCTCACGATAGTCAGTCGAAGTCCTGCCGATGCGATCTCAGCCGAAGCCGGCTCGGGAGTGTTACTGTTGCACCCTATGCCGAGCAGCACCGCGCTTCCCAAGACGGCGGACCATGAACGCGTGTTCACTTTGGCGCAGAAATTTTATGGGCTGCGCCAATGGCGTCGAGCCCATCCTGAGCGCAGGCATCATCCAGATGAGCGCCTGGTGCTCCACCGACACCGATCCCTCCAACCACTTCTCCACCGATTTCGATGGGCAATCCCCCACCCAGGATAAGAATCTCGCCGTTCATGTCCCGAAGGGCCTGGAGCGTAGGGACTTTCATGATGAGATCGGCTAACTCACTAGTCGGGCGTCGCACACTGGCCGCCGTGTAGGCTTTCTTCCGGCTGCTATCGACCGTATGTGGCCCAGCACCGTCGGCACGTCCCATCGCGCGCAGGACGCCCGCGCGATCCACTACGGACACGCTCACGCGATAGCCGTCTTTCTTGCAGGCGTCTACTGCCGCCTGAATCGCCTTATTCGCCGTTCCAAGCGGTAGGACAGACTCTTTCGGCAGCTCGTCTGCAGACGTTGATTGTGGCGTGGGTAACCCTGCGAGAAACAGCACGGCCGTGGCGGAAACGACGAGCCGACTGATTTGTTTCTGCACGAATGGAAGCATCATGGTCTCACCTACCCTTTCCTCTACCGCGTCCTGAGACTACGGAGGTCTCAAGTCGCTGTCAAGAGATCCCGCAGCTGTCGGTCGGGTGCAGTCAGCGGCGTTCCGGAGAGACTGGGCGTTTCAATCCAGTTGATCGAACCTTGGTCTTCGTCATCAGTGTCCCCAACTCTTCGACCATGGCACGTAGTGGCTCAGCGATCGACCAGGCCTGCGCCGGACACCCTCGTGGGTGGTGTGGTGGGTCCCCGTCGAAAATTTCCGATACGTGCCCGATACAGGCTTCTTGTAAATGAGCCTCCAGTCCCTTGAGGAAGGATCGCGCCTGGGTCCTTGTTTCGACCGTATCTCCAAATGTTTTCACCCATGCCGTCACGAAGGGGCCCAAGAGAAACGGCCAGACAGTCCCCTGATGATAGGCACTGTCTCGTTCCATGGGCCCACCTTCGTACCGCGGGTGATACCGACTGTCCTGTGGCGACAACGATCTCAGTCCCACCGGCGTGAGGAGATAGTCTTTGACCGTACGGAGCACCTGCTTGGCCTGCTCCTTCGTCTGCAGATCATCACAGAGGGAGATTGGATACACTTGATTCGGACGAATTGATGGGTCGTCTCCCTCAGGCCCATCGATCGTATCGTACAAGTACTGTCCGTCTTCGTACCAGAATCTCTTACGGAAAGACTCCGCCGCTCGTGCTCTATCTTTCCGGCAACCCGCGGCGTAGTCCGATTCGCCAAATTCGGCAGCCAGACCTGCGCCGACGTCCAGAGCCCTAATCCACAGGGCCTGAATTTCTACCGGCTTTCCGTACCGAGGTGTGACGACCCAATCCCCGATTTTCACATCCATCCATGTCAGTTGAACACCGGGCGTATCACCAACGATGAGCCCATCCCTCTCATCCATATGGATGTTGTATCGAGTGCCTCGACGGTAGCCATCAAGAATCTGTTTAACCGCGAGCCATGCAACTGATCGGATGCTCGTCGTATGACGACTGTACGCAAGATACCGGCCGACGGCGTAAACGAACCAGAGTGATGCATCAATCGTGTTGTATTCCGGCACTTCACCAACATCCGGAAAACGGTTGGGTACCATCCCGTTGGAAACATGACCGGCGAATGATTCGATGATGTGTCGGGCAACGTCATACCGCCCCGTGACAAGGCACAGCCCTGGAAGTGAGATGAAGGTGTCTCGCCCCCAATCCGTAAACCAGGGATACCCGGCGATGACTGTCTGCTTCGCATCTCGCACAGCAAGAAACGTTTCTGCCGCCTGCCGGAGGACATCGGCCAACGGATCGGCAACGGGCACAGACTTTCGCAACCGTCCACGTCGCGAGCGCTCGCTGGAGATGAGAGGAGTGACGCCGAGGCGATCGATCGCTTCGCTGGTGAATGTGACGGTGTGCGTTTTCCCAGGTTTCAGTTCGAACAAGAACTCGCCTGGTGACCACCAGTCTTCCTCATAATCAAGTCCACGCTGCTGCTCCATAGGGAACTGCACATGCCGATACCAATCTGGTGCATGACGATAGGTGCCTGTGTGGAAGGCTCGTACAGCCGGCAGACTGTCGTAGGGAGACCAAATCACGCACTGTTGGCCAATCATACCCTCCGTCGAAAGGTTTCCATTCTCGTGATGCAGTCCATGGTACTCACGGCCTGTCAACATCGGCCGTACCCGGAGCACCGTATGACCATTCTTTGCGCCTATCAACTTCCATCGAACGATGACAATGTCCCGATCCCGAACGCACAGGATTTCCCGTTGAATCTTTTTCCCGTGACACTCATACGTCCATGTCGGCCAGGGAATTGATGAGAATGAGGTGCAATGAGCGTATCCGTGAGGATGAACGGCTCCTGGATACAGGTTGGTTGAGAGAGAGCACTCCTCGCTGCCGATGTGAACGCATTCTTCGAGGTGACTGACCAACACATACCGATCGGTCGGTGGTCTGCGCGCCGTCAACAACAGCGCATGGTAGCGGCGCGTATTGGCACCTGCGACGGTCCCCGAGGCAAACCCGCCGCGACCGTTTGTCTCCAACCATTCGAGGCTGAGCGCGCGATCGAGATTTTGGCAATCTTTCTTTCCAATTTTCATCTTCGTCTACATCTCGGGTGGCACAGATTGAGCGGTTTCTCACCGCGCGCCTTGTTTTCACCCGCCCACCCTGGTCGCGCCGAGACGCGCCCCTTCCACCGGAAGCAATCCCGATATTCCGGTTCTTGAACAGGTTTTGCGTGCGCGTTGCGCGAGCGAAGAAACTGCTCAGCCCGTGCCGCCCTCACGTCCTATTCCCCCGACTGCTGAATCAGCTTGGCAACCAGTCCCGTCCATCCTGTCTGATGGCTGGCTCCGATACCGGCACCGTTATCACCATGGAAATACTCGTAGAAAGGAATCGCGTCTCGCCAGAAGGGATCTTCGTGAAATGTCTTGGTCCCTCCAAACACAGGACGTCGGCCGGATGTGTCTCGTAGAAAAATATGCGTCAGTCGTCGCGAGATCTCCGAAGCAACTTCGTTCAAGGTGACGAATCGACCTGATCGGACCGGATACTCGACCTTGTACTCATCACCGATAAAATAATGGAACTTCTGGAGCGACTCGATCAACAGATAGTTGACCGGAAACCAGATGGGGCCACGCCAGTTCGAGTTCCCTCCAAAGAGCCCTGTGCTCGATTCGGCAGGCTCATAGTCGACCCGATAGTCCCTGCCCATGATGGACAGCACATAGGGATGGTCCTTGTGATAGCGCGAGAGGGCGCGGATGCCATAGGGCGAGAGAAACTCCTCCTCGTCGAGCATGTATCGCAATACCGACTTCAATCGCGTGGGATTGACCAAGGACAAAAATCTCCGTACCTCTCCATCACGGGAATGGGTCTCGACATGGGCACTGAAATCAGGTCGGTTTTCGATGAACCACTGCATCCGGTGTTTAAACCGGGGGAGTTTATCGATCAACTCAGAGTCCAGCGTTTCTACAGCAAACAGTGGGATCAGTCCCACAAGTGAGCGGACCTTCAGCGGACGGGTCTGTCCATCTGGAAGGTGCAGCACGTCATAGAAGAATCCGTCTTCTCTGTTCCAGAGCTCGATTTTTTCACCGCCGATATTGTTCATAGCCCTACAGATGTAGACGAAGTGTTCAAAAAACTTGCTCGCAACATCTTCATACGCACGATTGTCACGCGCCAACTCGAGTGCGATCGAGAGCATGTTGAGGCAATACATCCCCATCCAACTGGTCGCATCCGACTGTTCGATATGACCACCAGTCGGCAACGGGGCGCTCCGATCAAAGACGCCGATGTTGTCCAGTCCCAAGAAGCCACCTTGAAAGATGTTCTTGCCCTCGGCATCTTTTCGATTGACCCACCAGGTGAAGTTTAATAACAGTTTACGGAACACTCGTTCGAGGAAAACCCGATCACCGACTCCTCCTCGCTTTCTCTCGATCTTATAGACTCGCCATGCAGCCCAGGCATGAACCGGGGGGTTGACGTCTCCAAACGCCCACTCATACGCCGGAATCTGACCGTTCGGGTGCATGTACCATTCCCTGAGCATCAGAATGAGCTGTTCTTTGGCGAAGGTTGAATCGACGAGGGCGAGCGGAATGCAATGGAATGCCAGGTCCCAAGCCGCATACCAGGGATACTCCCATTTGTCCGGCATGGAAATCACGTCGGCATTGTAAAGGTGTGTCCAGTCGGAGTTCCGTCCATGGAGACGTTTATGGGGAGGGTCCGGCATCCCTGGATCGCCGACGAGCCAGCGTTTCAGGTCATAATGGTAGAACTGTTTGCTCCACAGTAAACCAGCGAACGCCTGTCGTTGTACCAGCCTGGCATCCTCGGAGAGATCAGCCGGAGCCAGTTCATCATAAAACTCATCGGCTTCATGAATACGTTGTTCAAAGAGTTCATTGAACGCTTGAACGTCAAATCCTGCGACCTCTGTTCCATTGGTCAGACGCAGGCGAATGATCTCCGATGCTCCCGGAAGCAGTGATAGCCGATACTGGGCGGCAGCCTTTGAGCCGACTTTCTCAGGATTGACCGCATCTGTTCGACCGTGGACGACGTAGTCATGAAAACTATCTTTCACATATTTGGCGCCGTCTTGATCACCGTATAATCGGCGCGTATTATTTTCATTCTCGATAAAGAGTAACGGCGGCTTCCCTTCGCACCAGAGGCGACGTTCACCATAATACTCGTGATCCAATTCAATCACGCTCATCTCATCGACAGCTTTTCCTTCACGCATCCTCGGCCGACGGGCATCGATTCCCCACGACCACGTATTCCGGAACCAGAGCGTAGGTAGCAACGTCAACTTGGCACAATCCGGCCCTCGGTTCGTGGCTTTAATACGTATGAGAAGGTCCTCCGGCGTCCCCTTCGCATATTCCACCACGACATCGAAGTACCGGTTCTCATGAAACACGCCGGTGTCGATCAGCTCGTATTCCAACTCTCCACGGCTGCGACGGCGATTTTCCTCTACCAGCTTGGCATATGGAAACTCTGCCTGTGGGTACTTATAGAGATACTTCATGTAAGAATGCGACGGCGTTGAGTCTAAATAGAAATAATAGTCCTTTACATCTTCCCCGTGATTCCCTTCGTTACCCGTCAAACCGAATACACGCTCTTTCAGAATGGGATCGCGTCCATTCCAGAGAGCCACGGCAAAACAGATGTATTGGTGACGATCCGAAATTCCGGCGAGTCCGTCTTCATTCCATCGGTAGGCACGCGAACGGGCGTGGTCATGAGGAAAGGCTTCCCAGGCCGTGCCGTGGGGGCTGTAGTCCTCGCGCACGGTTCCCCAGGCACGCTCGCTCAGGTAGGGCCCCCACCGCTTCCAATGCTGCTTACGGACCGCATCTTCGCCAAGCCGTTGCCGCTCAGCATCTCGAGGAGCTTGAGAACGAGAAGATGTCCGAACTGTTTCCCCCACTTCCTGGACCTCTTACCGTGCGCGCCAGCTAGAATCCCGAGAGAGTTACGATGCACCCCCTGCAGACAAGAATCAAGCCGATGTTCGCTTGACGCAGGACCGGACTTATCCCCTTTTTCGGTCTCTCGGATGTTTACCTGAAGGATGTATTGGTCGTGAGTCGAGAGCAAAGCGGGAGCCCTACAATAACCGTCGCGACCGGATGAGAAACTGAAACTCGAGAGGGATGGCGCTGGGGGAACCGGTGGGATCAAGGAAAGCGAAAACCTAGCTCCAGATCACTCGTTCCTGATTTAAGAGATATTCAATGACTTCGATGCTGTTCCGCATTTGGATCTGCGCCTGTTCAGACATGGGAAGTACGGCTCCAACCAATTTTCCGGATTCCATGTCCATGAGCGAGGGGATTCCTTCACCGGACAGCTTTTCAAGCTCACTGCGGAAACTAGCCAAAGGAGACCTCCTGGATGAACCCTTTTCGGCACGCTGCTGCTCTTACTTTAATTGGAAAATGAACCGGAAGAGCACGCGCTGATGAGTAAGCATACCATACGCATTCCCCACAAGAGGGGCATCCTCTATCTCGTTGTTTCTACGAGTGTTATCAGCGCGTGTGCGCGGGGACCAGAAGCGGAGGAAGCGCGCCAAGGTAACGAAACGCACCGCGATTGAGCAACGTCGTATCGGGCTTCAGACGAAAGTCATCATGTTCGGCATCGATAAAGCCTGGATCAACAGTCACATCCGACTCAGCCTGGAGTTCCGGCGCATGAATGTTCGGGGATCCGGCTCTCATGTAGTTACCCTCACTATTAAACAAAGCATTGTACGAGGTCGTGGTCTGACTCGAAGCCGCAATGAGGAA
Source organism: Nitrospira sp. (assembly GCA_046714015.1). Taxonomy (GTDB): domain Bacteria; phylum Nitrospirota; class Nitrospiria; order Nitrospirales; family Nitrospiraceae; genus Nitrospira_D. Next base: position 2,909 of record JBKKBQ010000198.1, on the reverse strand, counting down.
GCCGACTTTATTGAGGCTCAGAATATTTCCCGATGCCTCGATCGTCGACAAGCCTAAGAATGCCGCTCCGCCGCCATTCTTGACCAACGTATTCCTGATCAAAACCGCTTTTGCCTGGTCACTGATCACGACGGCCTCGAACAAATTTCTGGTGATGACATTGCGCTCAAGCCGAACCGAAGACTTGCCGGTCACATTCACACCGTGGTCGTTGTCATGGATCACATTTCCAATCAGAATGGCCTGAGAATCAGAAAAGTGTACGCCCGTCGTCTCACTCCCCCCAATCAAACAATCTTCGATACGAACATCGTGCACTTGTTGGCCAAAGACCATCCCTTTCACATGAACCTGGCGCAGCGTGATACGGTTTCCGTTGAAAATACCGAGGGCATGCCCTCCATGCTCGTTGATCGTGAGGCCGCTGATCTCAATATCCGTTGCCCCATACGGCCATTTGCCTATATGCAGCACACCAACCATCGTACCTCGCCCCAGCAAGATAGCTTGATCGACTCCCACACCGACAATCTTGAGCTTCTCTTTACTATGAATGGTTAAGTCCTGCGCATAGGCACCGGCCTTGATCAACACCGTATCGCCCTTCCCGGCACTATCGACCGCTTCTTGAATCGAAGAGAAATCTCCCGAGCCATCGAGCGCAACAGTGATTGTTCGCGGTGCTGGTGCGGGATTCTCAGCCAGGGCTACCGCAAACCCAGTGCTGGTCAACCCGAGAAGCATCGCCATGAGAAAGCCAGGCAGCATGGAGAACTTCATACAAGTGGACAGCCAACCCTGTCAATCGCCCTTTGTTGTACGGCATACCGCATGATAAGCTCCGCCGCCATGATACTTGTCGGTCTGACTGGTGGCGTGGCGACTGGGAAAAGCACGGTCGCGAGAATGTTTAAGCAATGCGGCGCCGTTGTGGTCGATGCTGATCAGTTGGCGCGAGAGGTCGTCCAGCCCGGCAAACCGGCATGGCACGATATTGTTCACCAATTCGGGAAGTCTGTGTTGAGCGTTGACAGGACAATCAACCGACAGAGACTAGGCTCCATTGTGTTTCAGAATCGGAAGAAGCTGCGACAGCTTGAACGAATCATTCACCCTCGCGTCGCACGCGAACAGGCCAGACTCACAAGACAGGCCGCGGGAAAAGATCCCTATGCTGTCGTCATCTACGATGTCCCGCTCCTCTTCGAAGCCGGCATCGACAAACGAGTGGACAAGATTATCGTCGTCACCGCCGATCACAACACCCAACTTGCCCGCCTCAGAAAAAGGAATGGCCTTTCACGATCCGAAGCACTGCAGCGCATCAGAAACCAGATGCCTCTGGCGAAGAAACGTCTCCGGGCAGACTATATTCTGGATGGCACTAAGAACCTCAGACAGTTGGCCAAAGACGTCTCCCAGCTTCTGGAAGACCTTGGATTCCTCGATTGGCCATAGCCCTCACGCTTCAGTAGGTTTTTTTATTCTTTCTGCACTATTGTGGTTAGGTCATGCCGATTGATCCCGATGACTAGCCGATTTGGCTACGCAAGCTGCATGTCACCGCCAAGCAGCTGACCCCTGATGAGTACCCAGCTACACCAGCGGAAGGGATACTCCAAGTCTGTCGCCTCTCAAACGCTCAGCGCAAGTTGATAAAAGCGTTCAACGACTCGCACGGCAAAGAACAGGCCGTGGGATATCCTGAACGATGGGGACTGCAAAGCGAGTTGCACTACGTGTTGATTTCTGCCAAGCCGTAAACAAACCTTCTACCTTCCACTTCCCACGCTGTGATAAAGTCCCCGCATGCACAATGTCGCCATCATTGGCTCTGGGCCAGCAGGATTGACCGCTGCCATCTATGCCGCGCGAGCCAATCTGTCGCCGCTTTTGATTGAAGGTTGGCAGGCAGGCGGCCAGCTCACGACTACGACGGAAGTTGAGAACTATCCCGGCTTCGCCAAGGGGATCATGGGCCCTGAGCTGATGAAAGAGATGCGGGTGCAGGCGGAACGGTTTGGAACGGAATTCCTCACGGGTGATGTCTCCACGGTAAGCTTCAAGAACCACCCATTGACACTTACGATTGATGGCGAGCGTACCGTCGAGGCGAAAACCGTCATCATTGCCACCGGAGCCTCCGCGATTCAGATTGGACTGCCCAATGAGCAGCGATTGACCGGTCATGGGGTCTCCACGTGTGCCACCTGCGACGGGTTTTTCTTCAGAGGAAAAGAACTAATCGTGGTCGGCGGCGGCGACAGTGCGATGGAGGAAGCCACCTTCCTCACCAAGTTTGCGACAAAGGTCGCCATTGTCCATCGGCGCGATAAGCTTCGCGCATCGAAGATCATGCAAGATCGAGCGATGAAGAATGAGAAAATCACGTTTCTCTGGAATTCCGTCGTGGCAGATATTCTTGGCTCCGATGTCGTCACCGGGGTCCGACTGAGAAACACAGTGACCGGAAAGACCTCCGAGGTAGCGTGCTCCGGTGTCTTCGTTGCGATCGGCCACAGGCCGAACACCATGTTGTTTGCCGGTCAGATCGATATGGATGCGAAGGGCTACATCCACACTCACGCTGGAGCAGCCACAAGTATTCCGGGCGTCTTTGCCGCCGGTGATGTACAGGATTCAAAATATCGTCAGGCCGTGACAGCCGCCGGATCTGGCTGCATGGCGGCCATCGATGCGGAGCGCTTTCTTGAAGCTGGTGAAAGGTAAACAGTCAGACGTGAACGGTGTGCACGATGGACAAGTCACTTCTCACCTTTCATTTGTCACGGCATTCTGATGCGATGCGCCATTGTCCATTATCATGAGCTCGCGCTGAAGGGACACAACCGAGACTACTTCGAGCAATGCCTCATCAGGAACATTCGGACCGCCCTCAAGGATCTAGG
>JBKKBQ010000197.1:0-6671 GCA_046714015.1 Nitrospira sp. | reverse complement strand
GCGCCGTCCTTAATTTTGCCGATGGCATCTTCCTGAGCATCCTTGACGGCACCATACAACCGTTTGAGTTCCGGGCTCACCTTCCCGCATATCACCGTACGCGACATGTCGGCAAAATAGCGGCTCGTCGCCGATCGAGGGAACACATCGAAGATAATACTACGATGAGCCGGCAACGGTCCGCTTCCTTCATTGTGCGGATCACAGGCCTGCTCACCCCCGGCCACGATCGTATGCTGGGCGATGCAGTCCCGCTCCATGAGCTTCACATTAACAAGCTTTTTGATCCGTTCCGAGGTCACCAACGCTCCCTCGAGCCAGAGTTGCTCATCCCTGATCTCGGCCCGGCGTAACAGCGCGTGGGCTGCGGTCACGGCTTCTTCCGTTGCCCGCTGCGCGTCTTCGATATGACGTACTTCTTCCGCCGTCTTCAGTACGCGTTGCTCATAGAACGGATCCCGCTTTGGTTTGAGACTGTATCCCCGCTCCTGTAATCGGGCGGCATGGATGACCGGGAAATTCGCCGGCACCGAAAGACGGCGGATCTTGGACTCTTTCAACACCACATGCACGATATCGACGGCTGTCGGGTCTTTGATGCCCTGTTTCTTCGCCTTCTGCTCCATTTCCGAGTAGGACAGCACTCGATCGACTGTGGCTTGGGTCCTGGCCCGATCCATTTCCAGATCGCTCATGACCATCACCCGCTCACCTTTGATTTCGAGATAGATGAAGGGGTCCGGCGCCATGAAGCGTGTGGCATAGTACAAATTCGAGTCCTGCTCGCTGGCGGCGATAAACAACGTAGCAGCTTCTGGTTGGGATATCGTGGAGCGTTTCATGGATGAATTAGTGAGATGATAGCACCCGGCAAGGCAGCAAGGATGCGATCAAGATGCTCAAAATGTTTGCCCGGCAAGGCCGCAGCAAGTGAGGGACCGAGGCGTACCCTCTGGGGTACGTTGAGGGATTAAACGACGCGAGAACGAAGCCGGCAAGCATTTTCAGCATCTTGAATCGGATGCTAGCATGGGGGCGTGGGTCGGTCAAGAAATGGTAGCCGGCTCAAGAATCGAGGCTCGTCACGGGAGAGCAGGAGCCGGTGATGAAGTCATATCTTTGGGCCGCACTCCAGCTTCTTCAGCCGGCGTCACCAAATCTATCGGCAACGTCAGGGTGTTCGTTAAGACATCGACCGCGAGTTGGCCCAACCCCGATAGACCGGACGCAAAGGACTTCACCGGCAAATACGTCACTTCTGGATCCTCCATCGCTCCCTTCATGGTGAACATCGCCGTGGCGATGCCCTTGCGATCCCCAGCAACGATTCGCCCAAAGAGCGGAATCGTCTTCAGGAATTGCGAATAGGATCCGAACGGACTCACGGCGACGGCCAGATCCAGCTGGTCTGTCGGCAAATCGTAATTCCCGGCAGCCGTAATTTTCAGAATTGGGCTGTCGATGATGAGATTTTCCGTCTGAAACATCCCATTTTGAATGGCCACAGTCGCGGAAATCCTGTTGTATGGGAGCCCCTCCTTTTCAAGATCGACCTTCCCCTGCAAGACCGCCGGGAGGTTTAACAAACTCACGATCTTCCATACTGCCCGCTCGTTCGATTTCAGGATGCGACCACTCTCCAACAGCAACTCGACTTTTCCGTTCAACGAAGGATAGACCCCATGGGGATTGCGCCCATGACCGCGAAGAACGCCGCTGAAGCGAATCTCTCCTGAGACGCCATGGGCCTGAGCTTTGGTCATCCTCAAGAGGTCTTCGAATTCTATTCCGGTCGCCCTAAATGAAAGGTCAAGGTCCGCCGGTGCCTTGGGGGGAAGTTGCACCACCAACCGTCCAGCCACTTGCCCATGGGTTGACTCGCCGGTAAGACGATCGACATCGAGCACCCCATCCTGAATATTGATTCGAGCGGCCAGTGAGCTGAATTTCAGATGCTTGTAGCGCCCGCGCGCGATGGCCGCTGACATGGTGACGTGACTGGTCGCCGCCAACGTTTCGAGAAACTCCCGTATCGGGGTCCTTTCACCTTTCGGAATGATCAGACTCATATCAAGTTGGTTGGATTCGATCTTACCGGTGATGGTGGGTTTCGTCGCCCAATTTCGAACCGTCGCCTCTAGGGCCACGTCGCTCCCTTGAACTTTAAACGACAGCCGCTTGAGCTCGACCTCGTTACGGAGAAACTTGACCCGGGCATAGACATCCTGTATGTGCCCATCAACCCCTTTCGCCTGCATCAACCCATTCGTCAGCCCCATCCATCCGGTCATCCGCCAGGTCTTCCAGTCCGACTCTTTTCCTTTGACATCGAGCGAGACTTCGATATTCCCCGCCTCAAGCCCACCTTTGGATATCCATTCCGGAAGACTGGATACCGACAACGTACCGGTCGCCACCGCCATATCGATCATGAAACCATTCCCGAACTGCATGGTTCCCTTGGCAGGAATGGTCACCGTGGGCAGGACCAGCGCTACGCGATGCAGCTTTACACTGGTAGCCTGAGGCATCAGGCCCTCAAACTCCACCGTGGCGTGAGGGCCGACGGGTTTTGCAATCGCCCCAAGCTCTACTTTTGTCTCATCCAACACAACAGCCCCTCGGATATGAGGTCTCGCCGTCGAGCCAGAAAATGCAACCGTCGAGCTGAGCGTGCCCTCGAACAGGCCTTGTCCGCCCCCGGCAGAACGGACTAGCCTCACCATCTGTGACGCATCACCGCGCGTCCGAATCATGAAGTCCTGAAATTGACTCGTCGTTCCGCCGGTGATCGCTCCTTGGACTTGGACGACTGTCCCACCGAGATGTCCCGTGACTTGATCAAACTGTGTGGATCCATCGGCCAGGACAAATCTTCCCTGCATCCCGGTCAGTCGCTCCGGTAAATTCACATGGGTAAGACTGACTTGGCGAACCGTAATCTCCCCACCGGCAAAGGTGATCCCGCCGGATTGGTTCAACGGTCCCACCAGGCGAAACGTCGACTGCGCCGTCCCTTCAGCATCGCGGATACCAGCGAGCAACTGCTTGATGCGCTCCGATTTCACGGTCCTCGCCAGAAACTCAACGAGATGCGTTGCCGCCGTCTCTCCCGTGATCTCCAGTTCCAACCATGGACCAGCGTCGAGAAACGACACCTCCGCCTTTCCACCGGTGATCTGCATCGCCCCGTACATTCCGGTGACCTTCGCAATGCGAATACGTCCTGTCTCGACCATCACCACCGCCGCGAGGTCTTTCGCGGCGATACGATCACTGCCGATCAAGCTTCGACCTTCGCTGACATGAAACTCCCCGATCGTCGAGAGTTCGGGACCGGTGGTCGCAGTCCCGGTGAGCGTGGCATTCACCACGTGCACCTTGCCGTCGATCTGGCGATCAGCCAGCAGGGCCGGAAGCTGCGGATGGATCCAGTCAGGGGGAATGGTTTTCAGTAGCTGAGGAAGAGCCACCAGAGAACTAATGAACGTGACGGCAAACGTTGGTTGAGGAGTCAAGAGCCCGGCCAGATTGGCCTTTCCTCTCAATGTGATGTCGTTCAAATGCGCGGTCATGTCGGACAGGACCATGTCATATCCGGCAACACCCGGCATCACGCGAACGGTACTCTTAAGATTTAACGCTCCTTGAAGATGCTTAGAAACCGGCCTGGGGCCGAGAAAGTCAGCCGCGTCCCGCATCTTGAGATCAGCAGCGTCGATCTGTCCTTCAAACTGAAATCCTGTGGCCGAGTCCACGGTCTCTTCACCGGACAACGACACCGATGGTTCAGCTCGTGTGATGGCACCATTCAGCGACACGGCCGACACACCTAATTCTCCTTGATGAGCCGCCGACAGATGTAATTCGGCAAGACCGCGATCAGGCCGGACCATCAACCTAAACTCGACGTGCTCCAGCTTGAGGGACCGAATGCCATCGGGCCTGGCGGCATCAATGACCGTGATGGTTCCGTTGACGAGCGTCGCCTCTTTGATCATGAGCGTCTGTGCCATCATATCAATTGCTTGCTGATCGGTATCCACCTGGCCGCTCGACTCATCAGAGATATTCCAACGGCCGCGTTCGTTTCGCCGAAGCGTCAGTGTCGGCTCTTCGATCAACAATCGCTTGCCGACAACTTGTTTTTTGAGGAGCGGCAGGAGGCGCAAGACCAGATCGACCCGCTTAGCCGTCAGTACAACCTGGTCTGATTGAGGGTCGTGAATCTTGACATCGGTGAGTTCCACGCGGATACGTGGGAAGAGCACGAACTTGACGCGATGCACGTCGATCTTTCTACCCAGACTCTCCTCAAGCTGTTCCAGGACAAAGTCTTTGAGATAGTCTTGGCCCGTCAGCTCCCTCGAAAATGAGAGGAATGCGACAGCCAACACCGCGAAGGCGAGTACAATCACGAGCGTAAGCCGAAGATGGGACACATCACCCCCTAATACAGGTCCTTGCTGGCATCTTACCGGATCAATTGCTCGAAATCCATGAACTCAGCGTTCTATAAGGGGTTTCTCTCCATCGCTTTCATGGTTTACCGTCCATCCGAATATTGCCATCCTCACTTAAGACGTATAAGAGCTTCCCAGGTAATCGCTATTTTGATATCGGACAAGGATGAGGTCATCTCTTACCCTACGCCCGCTCTCTACAGTTGACAGCGGCCGGACTGTCGAACTACACCTTTACTATGGCTATTCATGCGTTCGCTGGGCAACCAGCACCTTCCTCAATTCTAGTGGATGTGGAAAAGCTCTTGTCTGCTTACTGGACTGAGATACCGGATCCGTCCGCCCGAGAACAACGCGTGTCATTCGGCACATCAGGACATCGTGGCTCTTCTTTCAAGCGAAGCTTTAATGAGAACCACATCGTGGCCATCGCTCAAGCAGTTTGCGAATACCGGGCAGCGCAGCATACGACCGGACCGCTGTATTTAGGCAAAGACACCCATGCCCTATCGGAGCCGGCCTTTGCAACCGCGCTTGAAATCCTCTCTGCCAATGGTGTTGAGGTCATGGTCGACAAGGACGGGGGCTTCACACCAACACCGGTCATCTCGCATGCCATCCTCACCTACAACCGAGGCCGAAGCTCCGGCTTGGCCGATGGTATCGTCATCACGCCATCACACAATCCCCCGGAGGACGGCGGTATCAAATACAACCCGCCAGGCGGTGGCCCGGCCGATACACAGATCACGAAGTGGATCGAGGATCGAGCCAATGCCCTCTTAGCCACCAACCTCTACGGAGTGAGACGTCTTGCGATTGAACAGGCCCGACGGGCATCAACCACACATCAGCACGACTACATCAAGGCCTATGTAGGCGACCTGAGCAACGTGGTCGATTTGAATGTCATCAAAACCGCGGGGCTCAAGCTGGGGATCGACCCTCTCGGCGGGTCCGGGGTGGCCTACTGGCACCCGATTATTGAGCGTTATGGGATCAATGTTGAGATTGTGAATCCCGCAGTCGATCCAACTTTTCGCTTCATGCCCTTGGATTGGGACGGCAAGATCCGCATGGACTGTTCGTCTCCCTATGCCATGGCGAACCTGATCGCCCTGAAGGATCGTTTCGACGTAGCATTCGGCAATGATGCGGACAATGACCGACACGGCATCGTGACGCGGTCTGGCTTGATGAATCCGAACCATTACCTAGCTGTCTCGATTGCCTACCTCTTCGCCAATCGTACCGGCTGGAAATCCGATGCCGGGATCGGCAAAACCTTGGTCAGCAGCAGTCTGATCGACCGAGTCGCGGCCAAGCTCAAACGGAAGCTGGTTGAAGTGCCGGTCGGTTTCAAGTGGTTTGTCAGCGGTCTGCTCGATGGCTCACTTGGCTTTGGCGGCGAGGAAAGCGCCGGTGCGTCGTTCCTGCGTCACGATGGCACAGTCTGGTCGACCGATAAGGACGGCATCATCATGGATCTCCTGGCAGCTGAGATGATGGCTAAGACCGGTCGCGATCCATCACAGTTGTACCGAGACCTCACAAATGAACTGGGCGAACCGGTCTATGAACGGATCGATGCTCAGGCTACTCCAGAGCAGAAAGCTATTCTGTCCAAACTTTCTCCCGATCAAGTCAAAGCAACAGAACTGGCTGGCGATCGAATCGTGGCGATGCTCACCAAGGCCCCAGGCAACGGTGCAGCCATCGGCGGCTTGAAGGTCGTAACCGACAACGGCTGGTTCGCCGCCCGACCATCCGGAACCGAAGATGTGTACAAGCTCTATGCGGAGAGCTTCAAAGGGAAAGAGCATCTGAAGCGGATTCAGGAAGAAGCGCAGGCACTCATCACCAAAGCCCTGGCATCAGCCAAGTGAAAGACCAGCTATGTTTGAGCCGGGGAATACTGCAATCCTGATCTGCGGCCTCATCTTCGGATCGATCGGTGCCGGTTTTGCTATCTATGGCAAGAGACAAAAGGCCATTGTCCCGTTGTGCGTTGGAGTGGCCCTCTGCGTCTTTCCCTACTTTATGGAGAACGTCTACTTGCTCGTCCTTGTCGGAGTGGTGTTGATGGCGATTCCGTATTTTGTGCGGGTGTGAAACAAGGGCGGTGGCCAATCGGTGCTTGAGGTAAGTGAACACAGGCATGATTCCCTCATTCTTCTAAGGAAGGTCTGATTTATTCCCCCTTGGTGA
>JBKKBQ010000196.1:0-2967 GCA_046714015.1 Nitrospira sp. | reverse complement strand
CGCCACAAGAGACCCCAGATCCAATGCGATGACTCGACGCGAGAGCAGATTATCGGGGACTTCAGATTGAACAATGCGCTGCGCGAGTCCTTCGACGATGGCGGTTTTCCCGACACCGGATTCGCCGATCAGCACGGGATTATTCTTGCTCCTTCGACTGAGGATCTGCAGGACGCGCTCGATCTCATCTGCCCTGCCGATCACCGGGTCCAATTGACCCTCTTGCGCCAACTGGGTGAGGTCGCGCCCGAATTCGTCGAGCGCCGGAGTATTGCTCTTCCGATCCCGCTCGCGCGGAGCGGACTTTCGCAGAAACGTCACGGTTAACTGCCGTGCCGTTAATAGATTTGCGCCCAAACTGCGAAGGATTTTCCCACCGATGCCTTCTTCTTCACGAAGAAGGCCGAGGAGAAGATGCTCGCTGCCGATGTGATTGTGGCCCAGCAGACGGGCTTCTTCGACTCCATATTCAATGACCTTCTTTACGCGTGGGCTAAAGGGAATCTCTCCGAATGTCATGGTGGTCCCTCCACCAGGCAGGTTTCGCTCGATTTCCAATCGGATCTGCTCTGTGGAGAGCCCCATCTTTTTCAGAATCATGAGGGCAATGCCGTCCGACTCACGGAGGATGGCCAAGACGAGGTGTTCGGTCCCCAGATAGTCGTTTTGATGCCGCTCGGCCTCCTCGCGCGCGAGAATGATGATCTTTCGACCTTTGTCCGTGAATCGTTCGAACATCCTGCCTCCTTACTCGTGAGTGCGAACCATGGCCGCGTTCGAGCAAAACCCTTGAAAATCTTGATCTGATTCTAACCACAGTATGTTTGAGAGTCAAGGATAGCGGAGAACCCGACAGCCTGAAAAACATTCCTGCATTATTGAATCGACACGACCGCCTACACCACAAGTCGTCCGTTGACATAAAAAGAGGCATCTCGATACAATCGCGCGCCCCTCTGTCCAACCATATGTTTGGCACCCATGAAAAGTAAGAGTATCGGGATTCTCACCAAACCAAAGTTTCCTGAAGTCAAAGCCACGTTACAAGGGGTCGTTGCCTGGCTCCGGGCCCGCAGCATCACTGTCCTTCTCGACACAATCTCTGCAACGTTACTGAACGAACCGGGCGGAATCCAGAAAACTCGGCTCGCCGAAAAGGCCGACGTGCTGTTGGTGCTGGGCGGTGACGGAACCATTCTGAATGCAGCACGACTGGCGGCAGAGCGGAGTATTCCGATCTTGGGGGTCAACATGGGAGGGCTCGGATTCTTAACCGAGGTCCGGCTGGACAACCTCTATCCTTCGCTGGAACGAGTATTCGCGAACGACTTTACCCTCGATCAACGACTGATGTTAGCGACGCATGTTCATCGGCACGGAGAAACGGTCGCGCGAGGAATCGTACTCAACGACGTCGTCATCAGTAAAGGGACCCTCGCTCGTATGATCGAACTACAGGTCGCCATCGGGGGCCAGTTCGTGACCCATCTCCGAGGTGACGGTCTGATCATCGGCACACCGACCGGCTCCACCGCTTACTCCCTCTCTGCTGGAGGTCCCATCATGAACCCCGCCCTTCAGGCGCTCATCGTGACCCCCATCTGTCCTCACACATTGACGCATCGCCCGTTAATCGTACCAGGCGATGTGGTCATTGAAGTGACGTTGACGAGTAAGGATGATGGATCGATGGCCACACTCGATGGGCAAGTCGGCGTAGCCATGACACAGGGTGACACGGCAGTCATTCAGGCTTCAGACTATCGGACGAGATTAATCAGATTTCCAGAAAGCCACTACTATGAGGTGTTGCGGGAAAAACTCAAATGGGGGCACGGATGAAAACGGAACATTTCGCTACTTCATGCGTTCCTCTGTTCAATATGTTTGAGCATGTCTTGATTCACTGAAAACTTGAATTCTCCGATACAGTCGGCTTTCCCGGAGAACGAGCGTTCTGCCCCATCGAGCGCCCGTAAGCCATGCACGTCGACCGGACGACTCTTCCGTTGTTTGAGGAGTCCATGCAACTGATCGAGCACAATCTTGACATCTCCGCCGCCACTTTTGGTTACGAGATAGCGTTCGACCACCTCCGCACACCAATCTCCGTCACGCTTCGCGACACCGACGAGACCCTCACTGGCCTTTCGAGCCCAACCGGCTAAAAATACGCCGTCCATCACCTTCCCTGTCGACTCATCGTAGGCCTGAAAAAGCGCATCATCGGGATCATTACCGGTTTTGTTGGGGTTCGTAACAAACATGCCATTCTTATAGGGTAGACCGACGGTCTCATCCACCTTGTCGCCGACGGCAAACACAACAGAATCGCAGGGAAACTCATAATACTGCTTCAAACCAACCGCGACAGTATCCTCACCCTTAGGATCGAGCCGGTTATCTTCCATTTCAAGTCCGCAAACCCGATTATGACCATCTACCAGAATGCGCTTCGGCGACGCCAGGAAACGGAAACCCATCTTCGTCTCAGATACCTGTGACTCACATTTTGTAAATTCGTCTGTGAATGCCTTCAAGACTTCATCGGGATTCTGGCCGACCTTGGCAATACGATCCTTGATGCGCTCAAACTCGCCTTTGATCCCCTCGATATCCATATTGGCACAGATGCTGCGAATTTCTTTTGGATTGTACTTACGTTCCACGGGTCCCCGTCTTACAATGGCCGTGACCCTCTCAACCTTCTTGTAGCGGATCAACCAGTGGGCAATATCCACCATCACATCTCCCGCCCCAATCACTGCGACGTGTTTTCCCATTTCAAACGGGCGGTCGCCGAAACCCGGTAACCGATTGAAGTGATACACCACATCTTTGGCGTGAAACACGCCCTGAGCCGAGTCCCCGTCGACACCGATGGCCTTGGTTCCCTGCGCACCGATCGTAAAGACCACCGCGCTCGCACCGAGCCCACGCAGATCTTCGACCGAGAGATCCTTTCCG
>JBKKBQ010000195.1:0-5421 GCA_046714015.1 Nitrospira sp. | reverse complement strand
GGCCCGAATTTCCGATTGGGCGAGATCCGCCATCCGTCGACTGACTGTTCGCATCACCATGCTCCTTCTTACAGCTCCTGGATCGGTCTCTTTGTGGCAGAGCATGAAGCGGGCGTCAAGATGGTCTCACAACTTAAATCGCGATAGGAGAAGTTATAAGTGTCACCCTAGGTAAAACATAGATTGTGCTTGCTCACGCCATCTCTAAGCGTACACTAAGGACTGCTGGGCCGATATTCCTTTTAAAAAGGATCACCGCCGTGACATCAAAGACCTCAAAGACCTCTCGAGAACTCAGTCAGACGCATGCGAGCCAGCAGGACCGACGTGGCAGAAGAATTGCCTTGTCTTGCCGCCTGTTTTTCTTTGGCGATGATGACTTTGAGGGTGAAGCGAAGGTGCTGGACGTATCAACAAACGGGTGCAGTGCCGAATCCTCGATCGACGTAGCGGTCGGGATGATCTTGAAATTGTCCTTGTTTCTGGATGATTTTAAATGGCCGCTCCGCGTCGATCAGGCCATCGTGCGCTGGATCGACGGTAAACAGTTCGGTCTGGAGTTCACCAGCATTCGCCTGGCCCAACGCGAACGGCTGAGAAACCTGATCATGAAAGTTAGACAATAGGGTCAGCCTGCAGCACGTACGCATTCTCTTTCTACGACTTCCCCCACAAGGCTTCCAAGCGCTGGGCTCGGCCGCAGCCGTACTTGTAATACTTATACCGGAGCGGGTTTTTCTTATAGTAATCCTGATGATAGTCTTCAGCCTGGTAGAAGGTTGACGCTTGGACTAACTGCGTCACGATCGGGACAGGAAGCCGCTTGGACTGTTCGATCTTGCTTTTCGACTCTTCCGAGAGCCGTTTTTCTTCATCGGTTGAATAGAAGACCACTGCGCGGTATTGAGTCCCATGGTCGCAGAATTGCGCGTTTGGCGTGACGGGATCGACGTTGCGCCAAAAGGCATCCAGTAATTTCTGGTACGTGACTTTTGACGGATCATAGGTGACTTCAATTGCCTCCGCGTGACCCGTCCGCCCAGCCGAAACCTCTTCGTACGTGGGGTTGGCCACGGTGCCGCCCATGTAGCCGGATACGACCGCGATAACGCCATCAACCTTTTCAAACGCCTCTTCCATGCACCAGAAACAGCCGCCCGCAAAGTACGCCTTCGCCGATGCCGGCGCGCTCTGAACTCCGCTTGAGGGCCAGCCTATGAGAGTGGCACAAGTCACAAGACCGACTGCCATGATCATCAACCGTTCAAGAGTGGTCATACAGATTACCTCCTTCTCCATCGTCGTCGCAGCGTGACAGTTCTTACATCTTACTACGACGCTCGCGGAGAGGTGGATGGGGATAAAACTCGTGTGGAAGCGGGCAGGCAGAAGCCTGTATGTGAGTCCGTCACTCTTCAGACCGGAATGTACCGGTCTACATCCTGTTCTGCACGACGCGCACGTCGTTGAGGTCCATGCATCAGTTTCATGATCAGCTCGATGGCCTCTTCCGGTGATGCGGCGGCATTGACCAATCGTTGGTCGAGTTTGCGGAAGAACGCCACGTCAGCGGGCGAGGCTTCCACGAGAATGACTGGCTTCCCCGCCTTCACGGCCAGGGCAACCTCCGACACCGTACCCGATCCGCTTAATCCACAGGCCACCACGACATGGCTGGTCAGGACATTGATGTTATTACGGCCACTGCCCATTTCCGTAATGATCGGCACATCCACATGGCGGGACACCTTGTCCTTGGCCGTGGGCAAGATCCCGATGGTCAGGCTTCCACCCACGCGCTTGGCCCCTTCGCATGCCGCGTCCATGACGCCCACGTTTCGACCGCCGGTCAATACGACCCAACCACGTCGTGCAATGAATTCTCCGAGGACGCGGGCATTGTCGAGATCCCGCTTCGGAGCCTTGGCCGGGCCCATCACTCCCACCACAAATCGCATCACTCCCACCTACAGTCCGTTTCCTCTCCCCTCAAAACCGAGATGCCGTGAGGGTCACATCCGCATGTTCCCATGCCTGTTGCCATTGCTTTTCCATAGCGTCCGCTTCGCGGCCTTTTCGCTGAGCACGGAGACCCTGCATGAGTCCAAACTGGGCCCAGCCGTTCTCCGGATTCTTTGCGAGATCCGCTCGGTAGACTGCTTCTGCCTGACCGGGTTGTCCGGCCCTCAGCAAGGCGGCTCCCAGATAGTGGCGCATTGGAATCGGCCAGAAGGGAGGTTCAGCGTACGGTAACTCCTCCTCCAGCTTGACGGCATCGGTGAACGAATTGATGGCCTCGTCGTACTTATGGCGGTGCATCACGAGCTCACCGGCCAGCAGTCGTTCCGCGATCTTGAGCAGAGTCCGTTCCGTTTTCTCTTCCTGAGTCCGATCACGGCCGAAGCGTTTGGCCAGGCCCGCCAGCACCATGTGCTCGCCTTCGGCGCCGGGCAAGCGACCTGACGCCGCGAGCGCCATGCCCCTTCCCAATCGCCACATCCCCTGTTGCAGACGTAGGGACTTGGGAGGCGGCGGTTCGCGCAGCAGTTCATCCCATTGTCCAAATCGGATCATCGACCACAAGAGAGCAGGACGGTACAATTCCTTCCCTTTATTTTTCCGTGCTTCGTCTTCGGTGATCGTTCCGGTCAGTTGACGAGCCACCTTCAAGGCTTCAGCTCTTCGTCCTTCCATCGCTAAGGAAGCCCAGAGAAAATGCAGATTGTGGGTGTAGTAGCCGTCGGCATAGTCGCCGTTTAATTTTCGCCCGGCCAGATAGCTGCGATCGACATCCGCGGCATGCGCATTCCGTTCTGCCGCCTCATGGTATCGACCCAGTCTCATGTAGATGTGGGCCGGCATATGGACCAAGTGACCAGCACCCGGCATAAGCCCGGGTAATCGTTCCGCACAGGCCACGGCTCGCTCCGGAGTCGGGGAAGCTTCCACGCTATGGATATAGTAGTGGCACGCTCCCGGATGGTCCGGGAACCGCGTCAGAAGCGATTCCAATGTAGACACGAGCTCCTCGGTGCCGGGCTTTGGCCGACCAGCCGCCGTCCATAGATCCCACGGCCGCAGGTCCATCAAGGCTTCGGCGAACAAGACGCCGGCATCCGGATCGTTCGGAAGCTGCCGCCAGACTGAACGCATCGCGTCCGCATAGGCCTTATCGAGGGTTTTTCGTGCATGCCCGTTGTGATCGTATCGCTTGCTGATCGCGTCGACATAGGCCTGTTCAGCTACGTTCGCATGGGCACGATGTGAACGAGCCTTTTGTATGGCATCCCACGCTCGTCGTTCAGCTGCCTTATCCATCGCCGCGTTGATGTTCGGACCCGATGCGAGCGCCACACCCCAATAGGCCATCGCCGCAGAGGGATCAAGCCGCGCGGCTTCTTCGAAGGCCACGATAGCCTCTGCATGGTTGAAGGCGTACACGAACCGCAGGCCTTGGTCAAAATATTGTTGAGCCTCGTTGGAGCTCGTCGTAATGGGGTGATGAAGGGTGCCGAGATTCTCAAAGAGTGGTACCCGAGAGATAGGGCGTTCAGCGGCCGCACCCAGATCAATCGTCAACAGACCTAGCCACGGCACGGTCCACAACAGGACGCGAAAGATGCTCATTACCAGCTTTTTAGCAGACGTGACCCCTACCTGGCCAGCAGGATACGGAAAACAGCCTGCGAGTGAAACTGGTGGCGAGCATGACGCGATGACTGTCTCGGGTCAGTAGGACTGGTCTTCTTGTACTCGTGAAGCGCTTAAGAAGAGTTCTGAGACAACGGGCAAGACTGAGACCAGCCGAGCACCGCTTACAGATTGAGGGAGGGGCCTTCCCTTTCCTGAGAAGGAAACGGGCGCTTATTGTCCTGAGGAGAATTCGGCGTTTCACTTACAGCCGATTTCTTCCGACCGATACGGCTCCGCTTGACAGAGGCGGCCGCCGTGCCGGTCGACGTCGTCGAAAATGCACCGGCTTCCAGCTCTTTTCCGAGATGAACGAGGACCTGTTGCTGAGAGGTCACCAAGGAGGTGAGCTCTTGGATATGTGAAGTCAGCCTGGCAATCTCATCCTGCTGCCCGACCAGGCAGGCCCGGAGTTCAGCGACTTCTTCCGACTGAACAAGAGTCTGCCCTGTGGCCGGCGTGTGTATGATCGTGGCTTTCGCTCCCAGCGAACTCTCTGCTTCCTGGACTCCCTTCCCTACCACACTCGGCCCGACGTAATCTGGTTGAATCTTGGTGTGCTCCATCGTTCGGTCGGGTAGTGGCAGCGGCTTATGAGTCCGCGGAGCGGTCTCATCCTCATACCGCGTCACGTACGCAAAGAGATCAACGAGCTTGCGCCAGCAAGCAGTTCCGGCATTGAGCAGGATTTGACCGTAGGGCGGGGCCACTGGACGAGCTTCATCGATCTGCTTCTGCGACGGAATGCGATGAATGAGGTTGATCGGTTCTTTGTTGAATCGCGGGGCCATATAGCAGGATCCCCTTCATTTGGGCTTATTCTAATAGCTATTAATGTACCTACTCCTCGGGAGGAGAAGAGTCAACCCTTTTATTCCGCTGGCGCTGAAAGATGTTCGGAGTCCTTATGATACATCTAGAACCGTGTCACGCTCGAGAAATGAAACTGCGGTAGGACCATGGCCGGAACCAGCATCTTCCCGGTTTCCGAATTGACCGCCTCCATCGGCGCGGTCCACGCGGTGATGTGTCGAAATGCTTGGAGCGGGCTTTCATGAAATCGGAAATTTCTTACGGCTGAGACAATCTCCCCCTTTTCGACCAGAAACGTTCCATCTCGCGTCATCCCGGTCAACATGAGATCCCGAGGATTCACAGGACGGATATACCAAAAATTCGTCACCAGAATCGCGCGTTCCGTATTCTTAATGAGATCCTGAGTCGAATGGGCCGGGAGTCCCTCAACCGACAAGGCCGGGGCCTCCAACGTTGGGATGGTCTCCACTCCTTCGTTCTTCGCCGTATACCGGTCGTAGGCCAACTGCTTTAAGACGCCGTGATCGATCCACACCGAAGCCGTACTGGGCAAACCCTCATGAGTAAAGCCCTCTCCAAGTAGGTCGGCATGATCTGGATGATTCCGGAGCGTCAACCGTTCATCGACGATCGCCTGTCCCAGCTTACCGGCGAAGGGGCTCGTCCCTTTCACATACGACTTGGCGTCCAGGGACCACATCAGCCATGCCCAAAGTCCGGCCACGGCTGCCGGCTCGAGAATCACCGGATACTGCCCCGCCGGCATCTCGCACGCATCCCGACCTCGCTTTGCTTTGGCAATTGCCGCCAATGTCCGCTCTTGCACCTTCAAATGATCGATCGATCGATGAGAAGCCGCGCTCCAACCGGTCGCCTCTCCGGCTTGGACCGTCAAGCTGAACCTCGCATCGGCTC
>JBKKBQ010000194.1:0-6627 GCA_046714015.1 Nitrospira sp. | reverse complement strand
GAATCCTACATGGTCGGGCCTGGGCCGGTGAAGGGTTTCCTGGATAGCAAGCAGATCGTCGATCTGGCCAAACGAATCGGCGCCGATGCCGTCCATCCCGGGTACGGATTTCTTTCTGAAAATGCGGAGTTCGCTGAGCTCTGTCAGGCGTCCGGCATTACGTTCATCGGCCCGTCCACCCAGGCCATTACCCTGATGGGCAGCAAGGTCAAGGCGCGCGAGCTCGCCGAATCAGCCGGCGTTCCCATCGTGCCCGGTACGGATGGCGCCATTACCACTGTCAAGGAAGCCCTGGCCTTCACAAAACAAGCGGGTTACCCGATCATGATCAAGGCGAGCCCCGGCGGCGGCGGCCGCGGGCTTCGCGTGGTCCGGTCAGACGATGAGCTGCGGGAGAACATGGAAGTCGCTGCGCGCGAGGCCCAAGCCTCCTTCGGAGACGGCAGCGTCTTCATCGAAAAATATATCGAACGGCCGCACCATATTGAGTTCCAAATCCTGGGAGATCGGCACGGGAATATCATCCACCTTGGAGAACGAGACTGTTCGATCCAGCGACGTCACCAGAAGTTGATCGAGATCGCCCCGTCGCTCGTCTTGACGCCGAAACTGCGGGCGGAGATGGGCAACGCCGCCATCGCTATCGCGCGCGCGGTGAATTACGACAACGCGGGAACCGTAGAATTTCTGCTCGATCAGCAGGGCGTGTTCTACTTCATCGAGATGAATCCGCGCCTCCAGGTCGAACATACGGTGACGGAGCAAATCACGGCGATCGATATCGTTCGAAACCAGATTAAGATCGCGGCGGGGATTCCCCTCGACATCGCCCAGAAGGATGTGATCCTCCAAGGTCATGCCATCCAATGCCGGATCAATGCGGAAGACCCGAAAAATAATTTCCTGCCCTGTACGGGCACGGTGACGGCGTACCTCTCTCCCGGTGGAATCGGCGTCCGCATCGACGGAGCCGTGTACAAGGATTACACTGTGCCGCCCTATTATGACGCCCTGCTGGCCAAGTTGACGGTCCGGGGCCGCACATGGGAAGAAACCGTCAGCCGTATGCGACGCTCCCTCGAAGAGTACGTGCTCCGCGGAGTGAAAACCACGATCCCCTTCATGGAAGCGATCATGCAGGAGCCGGACTTTATTGCTGGGCGTTTCGACACGTCGTATCTGGACACCCACCCTGAGTTGTACTCATACCACGAGTTTGAGCAGCCGGAGGATCTGGTTCTGGCGCTATCTGCCGCGATCGCCGCCTACGAAGGACTCTGATTCGAACAAACCCTCTGCTTCCCAAAGAGATGCCCTAACTATCATGGCGAAAAGACGACCACCGACTAAGAAGCCGCAGAAAAAGGCCAGATCGACTGCTCCAACGATCAAGACTTCGAAAAGCGTCGCGTCCCGTCCCAGCGAGTTCAGGATCACGCCGGCCGCCGGCAAACCGATCCTGATCACGGATGTCGCGCTACGAGACGGCCATCAGTCGTTGTTGGCGACGCGCATGCGCACCGAAGACATGCTGCCCATTGCGCAAAAGCTCGATGCCGTCGGCTATTGGTCGCTGGAAGTCTGGGGCGGCGCCACCTTCGATACCTGTTTGCGCTTCTTAAAAGAAGATCCCTGGGAACGGCTCCGGGCCCTGCGGGCTGCCATGCCCAACACCAAGCTCCAAATGCTGTTGCGCGGGCAAAACCTCGTCGGCTATCGCCATTACGCGGACGACGTAGTGGAGCGGTTCATCGAACGGTCGGCCACGAACGGCATCGATGTCTTCCGCATCTTCGACGCCCTCAACGACGTGCGGAATCTCGATCGGGCCGTGAGCGAGGTGAAAGCCTGCGGCAAACATGCGGAAGCCACCCTCTGTTACACCGTCAGCCCGGTCCATAGCATCGACCGTTTTGTGGATCTGGCCAAGAAGTTGGAAGATCTGGGGACCGATACAATTTGCATCAAGGACATGGCGGGACTCTTGGCCCCGCTCGACGCCTACCATCTGGTGCGTCGGCTGAAGGCCGCTGTCAAGGTCCCGCTTCATCTCCACTCGCATTACACCTCCGGCATGGCCTCCATGGCCTCGTTGATGGCGATCCTCGGAGGCCTCGACATGCTCGATACCTCCATCTCTCCGCTGGCAGGGGGAACCTCCCACCCGGCGACGGAAACGCTGATCGCGTCGCTCCAGAATACCCCCTACGACACGGGACTGGAGCTCGCATCCTTCCAGCCGATTACCGAACACTTCCGAACAGTTCGCCGAAAATACCGTCAGTTCGAGAGCGACTTTACCGGCGTGGATGCGGAAATCTTGATGTCGCAGATCCCCGGCGGCATGCTGTCGAACTTGGCCGCCCAGCTGACGGAGCAGAATGCCCTGGACCGGATGAAGGAGGTTCTCGACGAGGTCCCGCGCGTGCGAAAAGAAATGGGCTATCCCCCGCTCGTCACCCCGACCAGCCAAATCGTCGGTACGCAGGCGACCCTCAATGTACTGACCGGTGAGCGATATAAAGTCATCACCACCGAAACCAAGAATTATTTCTTGGGATTGTATGGCCGTGCCCCTGGACAGGTCGATCTCGACGTGATGGCGCGCGCGACCGGCGACGACACGCCGATCAAAACCAGGCCGGCTGATCGGCTTGAGCCGGAATTGGATGAGGCGAAAAAAGAACTTCCAGACTCGGCTCAGACCGTCGAGGACCAGCTGTCGTTCGTGCTCTTTCCCACCATCGCACGAGACTTTTTCGAAGCCCGCGAGAAAGGCGATTTGACCCCGGAACCGCTCGAATTGGGGTCGGCAAAAGGGCCCGCCACTGCTCACGAACTGCACTTGGCTCCCGTGGAATTCAATGTGACGGTGCATGGCGAGACGTATCATGTGAAGGTCTCGGGTTCCGGTCGAAAGATCGACGGACGGAAGCCTTATTACATCCGTGTCAACGATAAGCTCGAAGAAGTGTCGCTCGAACCCATCCAGGAAGTGCTCGCCGGAGTTCCGGAGTCCCAGGAGACTGAATCGGGAGGAAAACCCAAACGTCCCAGACCTTCGAAACCAGGTGATGTCGCTCCGCCCATGCCGGGCCGAGTGGTGAAAATCCTGGTGGCGATCGACGATCGCGTCAAGGCCGGCGATCCGTTGTTGATCATCGAAGCGATGAAGATGGAAAGCCAGGTGCCTGCGCCGATCGATGGAAGAGTCGCCGCGATTTTGACTGCCGAGGGTGACAATGTGAAGACGGATGAAACAGTCATTCAACTGGAGTAATTCCAGCGCCGCCCCCCGCTCTCACCCAGGCAGGCCCCGGCATCTGGCGCCGCTCATCCTGTGTCTTATATCGTACTTCATGACCGCTTGTGCTCCACCCTCACAGATCCCGCCCTATTTTGAAACGTTAGAACGTACCCCGATCGAACGAATCCCGATCAAAACCGTACTCGTCCATGATCAACGGATCGCGTATCTCGATGTCGGCACAGGCCCGCCGGTCATCCTAATCCACGGCTTTGGCGGATCCATGTGGCAGTGGGAACATCAGCAGCGTGCCTTGTCTCAGCAGTTCCGCACTCTGACGCTCGACCTACCCGGTTCCGGATTGTCCGACAAACCGGACATTGAATACCTGCCGGACCAGATGTTGGACTTCTGTATCGGATTCATGGACGCCCTGCAGATTCCTCACGCCACACTGGTCGGCAATTCCCTGGGCGCTGGGTTGGCCATGGGCATGACCTTGACCCACCCGACCCGTGTCGACAAACTCGTGCTTATCGGCGGGTTACCGTCTGATGTCATGGCCAAGCTCACCAGCCGGTCGTTCAGGTAAGCCCTGGAATCTCGAGCCCCTACCTGGCTGGTCTCCTTCGGTAACTGGCTGTTCGGCGGGCTGGTCACCGATTCCGTCCTGAAAGAAATTGTCTACGACCACAGCCTCCTCACGCCCGCCGTCCTTGAACGGTCCAACCAGAACCGCCGCCGGCCCGGCATCATCAAACCCATCATGGCCGTGAGAAACGCCCTCCCCTCATGGGAAACCGATTTCGCCCCACGCCTCAGCAGTATCACGCACCCAACGATGATCATTTGGGGTGAACACGACCGGGTGTTCCCCCTGGTCGTGGGAGAAGAACTTCACCACAGAATCCGTGGATCACAATTCGTCAGAATTCCCAATGCCGGTCATATGCCCCAATGGGAACGGCCGGAGCTGGTCAACCGATCGCTGATCGCGTATATTCAACTGTCACCCTGAATGGATAGGTCGAGTGGGATCCCCCCACTCATTATGTTTAGAAAGGAGCTTACGATGCGGACGAGCTATGTTGGTTTCATCGGCACCACACTGTGCCTTGCGCTTGGTCTAGTCGGATGTCAGACGATGGGAGGATCAACCGGCGCCGGTTTTTCTTACAAAAATATGCCGGTGGCAGACGGAACTGCGGCCGCGGGCGAAGGCAACAAGGTCCTCTTCAAGGGCAACCCGTTGACGCTCGCCGGGAACGGAGTGAAAGTCGGCGACGCGCTTCGCGACGTGAAAGTGGCGCAGAACGACTTATCCCTCGTGAACATCGCGCAGACCAAAGGCGCGGGAAAAGTCCGCATCATCAGTGTAGTCCCTTCGCTGGATACCCCGGTGTGCGAACAACAGACGCATCTTCTAAGCGAGCGTAATAAAGGCCTCGATAAGATGGTGGAACTCATCACCGTGAGCGTCGATACACCCTTCGCCCAGAAACGGTTTGCCGAAGAAGCCAAAATCGCCAACGTCACCTTCTTGTCCGACTATCGGGGAGGCGAGTTCGGGAAAACCCATGGCCTCTTCCTGGAAGGTCCACACATTTTGACGAGAGCCGTCCTAGTCGTCGACAAGATGAACACCATTCGCTATCTCCAAATCACCCCGGAGCTCACTCAACTGCCGGACATGGAAGAAGCCCTCCAGTTCGCCCGTCGTTTGGTAACGGAGAGCTGACCTTTCGCGAGGCCGGGCAGAGGTTAAGGTTGAGGATAAGGATTGCGCAGAGGGGATAATCCAGCCCTCAACCTTAGCCTCAACCTAAAACCTCTCTTCTATCAATGGCTCATTACGATTTACTCGTCATCGGCACGGGACCTGCCGGCCAAAAAGCTGCAATCCAGGCAGCCAAGCTCAGCAAGAAAGTCGGGATCATCGAGCGGAGGCTGGTCGTCGGCGGTGTCTGTATCAACACCGGCACCATTCCCAGCAAATCCCTCCGCGAAGCGGTGCTCTACCTCTCCGGATTTCGCCAGCGCAACCTCTACGGTGCTCAGTATCGTTTAAAAAAGGCGATCACGATCGAAGACCTCGCCTTCCGAGCCAATCACGTCATCAAGAACGAGATCCAGACCGTACAAAACCAGATGGCCCGCAATCGAGTCGACATGTTGTTCGGCTCGGCCAGTTTTCTTCATCCCCATCGCCTTCACATTCAACAGGACCGAGGCGAGCTTGAACTGACAGCGGACTTCATTGTCATCGCCGTGGGAACGGAACCGGCTCGGCCGCCACACATCCCATTCGACGACCAGACCATCATCGATACGGACGGGCTCTTGACGCTGAAGCGGATTCCCCAGTCCATCGTCATCGTCGGGGGAGGGGTGATCGGCACGGAGTACGCATCCATTCTCGCCGCGTTGGGTATCCCCGTGACCCTCATCGACAAACGGCCGCGGCTGTTGGAATTTGTCGACACCGAAATCATTGAAGTGCTGCAGCAACAGATGAAGGACCTCGGCGTCACGCTGTATCACGATGAAGAAGTCTTTGCGATCAAGCGAGAGAGAAATCATTCCATCCAAGTATGCCTACAACACAATCGTCCGGTTCAGACCTCGACACTGATGTATGCGATTGGACGCGTCGGAGCGACAGGGACCCTCAATCTGGAAACTATTGGGCTGCACCCTGATGATCGAGGACGTCTAACTGTCAATGAGCATTTCCAAACGGCGATTCCCCATATCTATGCGGCCGGTGATGTCATCGGGTTTCCGGCATTGGCGTCGACGTCGATGCAGCAGGGTCGCCACGCAGCCTGTCATGCCTTCGGCCGTCCGGATCGTACCGACACTTCGCTCCTCCCGTACGGCATCTACGCCATTCCTGAGATTTCCATGGTCGGACGCAACGAGGAAGAACTGACTCGGGCGGATATTCCCTATGGAGTCGGCATCGCCCGTTACAAAGAGATCGCCCGTGGACAGCTGATCGGCGACGAAACCGGCATGCTCAAACTGCTGTTTCACCGGCACACCAGAGATCTGCTCGGTGTGCACGCGATCGGCGAAGGCGCCACGGAGCTGATCCACATCGGCCAAGCGGTCATGGCTTTCCACGGCAAGATCGATTACTTTATCGATACCGTCTTCAACTACCCGACATTGGCGGAATG
The DNA here is from genome assembly GCA_046714015.1 of Nitrospira sp. Taxonomy (GTDB): domain Bacteria; phylum Nitrospirota; class Nitrospiria; order Nitrospirales; family Nitrospiraceae; genus Nitrospira_D. Next base: position 198 of record JBKKBQ010000194.1, on the reverse strand, counting down.
TTACAAGGTCGCCGCTCTGGACGGCACGAATCGTCTCCCCAGGCCATGGGTTCCATACCTGTAGGCCTGGTGAGGTCGTTACACATGGTGAGTGATCCGCATTGAATAATAACGCTGAAGGGTCTGTAGGAGGATCGCATGTCATTCTCAAGCCATCTTCGTAAACTCGCGACCTCGATTTGGGACGCTCAATTGAGC
>JBKKBQ010000193.1:0-4411 GCA_046714015.1 Nitrospira sp. | reverse complement strand
TACCATCTGGATACCTGCTTGTGTCCCTTGAGCGGTGGCGAACTCCTCTATTTCCCCCCCGCGTTTGATGCCTATGGCCAGAAGGCCATTACTGAACGTGTTCCTGACCGGCTCCGCTTCTGCGTTCCGGAAGACGAAGCGTTGAGGTTCGCCTGGAATGCGGTCTGTGTCGGGAAACATGTTGTTCCCCCCGAGGGATCTCCCATCACTCAGGCTTGGCTCCGCAAAAGAGGGTATGAAACCCACCCGGTTCAGCTCGATGAATTCATGAAATCCGGCGGGTCGGCTAAGTGCCTTACGCTCGCGCTGGACTAAGAAAAGTCATCGGTCACTGGTCAATAGAGGCGGAATGGCTCTTAACGCATGACCAATGACGAATGACTATTGGCCAATCATTTTGTTCTGAACAAAAACGCGCCATACATTCCGGCAATGGCAATCGTGACGAGTTCAATCGTCAGGAGCATGCGGCTCACGACGGCTTCCGGAGCAGGAGGAGAGAGGATGAAATACATGCCGAGAAACTCCGGTGTCTGCGTCGGTGGTGTCTCCCAGGGAGGGAACAAGACGGCCAGGATCAGCACAACGACCATCCCATAGAGCACCGTGAGGTTGAGCTGATCCGGTACCGGGGTAGTACGGTGTTGAGAAGCCTGCGGGCTCTCCCATTGACCGTCGAGCCGCCGACCGCATTGGATACAGAAACGGTTGATCTCCGGTTGTGACCGGCTGCAGGCAGGACAGGTTTGCATAATCAGGCCAAGGAGAGATCACGACATGGAGAGAGACTACAGGAAAGAAACTGATTTTCCCAGTGCCGTGGTTGGATCGAAGATGAAGAATCAGAAGTGATATCCAATACCGAACGCGACGAAATGCATCGTATAGGTTGCTTCTAAGCCATAGGGAAAAGGGAATAGATTTTGATTTTCATCGAATTTGAAGTGCGCGTAATTAAATTTCCATTCTGCGAATGCCGTGAGGTGTTTGGTGACATAATATTGAAGGCCGGCTTTCGCGTTTAATCCAAGAGTCGCATTGTCTGACGTTGATTCCGGTGAATCTGGTGCCAGCCCTTCCCCCTTGATTCGCGCAAAGAAAATTCCCGGCCCTATCCCAATATAGGGCTGCAAACGGGTCATGGGATAACGAAACATGAGATTAAAAGGGGCTACCGTTAATACTCGAAAATATGCTCCTTGAAGAGTTGCGCTTGCTGTTACGCCGGGCACTGAGGGGTTCTCAAGGGTATGAACTTGCTGGCCAATGTGGGGAGTTGTATGAAACACCTCCGCCTCTAGGCCAAGCCAGCGAGCGGAATTAAAGTAGTGCCCTACCTTGCCGCCAAACATAACGGAAGTTGATAGCTCGAACTCGCCGTGGGTCGTGCCAGGAAGAAGGAATGAGGAAGTAATATCGCCGTCTGAGAGACCGCCACCTAAACCAGGCAATGTGAATCCGAATTGTCCAGCAATGTAGGTTTCCGGGTAGGCATTCGGAACAGCCAGCATCGCAGAAGAGATTGTGAGGGCTATGCCGACGATTCCGCGCGTGGCCCATGAAGTATGTCGCTGTTTCATGAGAATGTCCTCCGGATTACCTGTATGTGTGTTCGACTCCCATCCTATGTCTTGAACAGGTAATGACGAAGTTATTTCTGAAATTGTGACGAAGGATGGCAAGACATACCCTTCACATGACACGTTCTCCGTTAAGATTGTGGTGGGCTGAGCAGAAGGGACGGACGGTTCCATTCATTGACAGGCACTCGATAGCTTCCTATATAATCCGCCGTCCTGGATGGATGGGTGATGATTTCGCCATGAGGCTGAATCGTTTATGCCGACCGCTATCAACAAGATCGGCGTTATTGGAGCCGGAGCCTGGGGCACCGCCCTGGCCAAACATCTGGCCGAGAAGGGTCTGGAGGTTCGACTCTGGGCCTATGAGCCGGACGTCGTCAACGCCATCAACTCCTCACACGAAAACCCGGTCTTCCTCCAAGGCGTCATTCTTCCTCCAAGTTTGACGGCCACTTCTTCGCTCGTTGAGGCCGTCAGCGGCCGCGACGGGGTTCTGTTTGCCGTTCCTTCGCACCTCACCCGAGCCGTGTTGCGTCAGTTGGCACCCTGCATCTCAGAACCCCTGCCGTTCGTGTGTGCAACCAAGGGCATCGAGGAACACACGGCCAAGCTGATGACCCAGATAATGGCGGACGAGTTGCCGCCATCCTTGCACCGCTCCCTTATGGTGCTCTCCGGACCAAGTTTTGCTGCAGAGTTCAGTGCCGGTAAACCCACGGCCCTGTGTCTGGCCGGCCCCGATGAGCAATTGGTGCGACGATTTCAAAGTGCCTTGATGACGCCTGCATTTCGGGTGTACGCGGACACAGATGTCATCGGCGTTCAACTCGGCGGTGCCTTAAAGAATGTCATGGCGCTGGCTGCCGGGGTGATCGATGGTCTGGACCTCGGACTCAATGCCCGCGCGGCGCTCATTACCCGAGGCTTGGCTGAAACCATCCGACTAGGCGCGGCAATGGGAGCCGATCCGCGCACGTTTTATGGACTTTCCGGGGTCGGCGATCTGGTACTGACCTGTACGGGCACGCTCAGCCGAAACCATTCGGTCGGCGTTCGGCTCGGCAAGGGAGAAAAGTTGGAGACGATATTGGCCGGGATGCAGGCTGTCGCAGAAGGCGTTCGGACGGCACGTGCTGCATTGACATTGGCCCGTCTTTATCAGGTCGATATGCCGATCATACAAGAGATCCACGCGGTGCTGTATGACGATAAATCCTGTTGGATAGCCGTCAGTGAGTTGATGGAACGGGACGCAAAACCAGAGAAGGGGTGGACATGAATCCAGAAGGAATCGAACGGCTGCTACAACAGGTCCGTCACGGACAGGTGTCGGTGGAACAGGCACTGCAGCGCTTGCGGTCCCTGCCTTTTGAGGATCTGGGTTTTGCCTCGCTCGATCATCATCGGTCGTTACGACAGGGGTTCCCCGAGGTGATCTTGTGCGAAGGGAAAACCACGGCGCAGGTCATTGCCATCGCTCGGGCGCTCATCAAGAAACAGGGCCCGTTTCTTGCGACTCGTGCCGACCCATCGGTCGCGCGAGCCATCCGCCGTCTAGATCGGCGAGCACAGTACTATCCTGATGCGCGCATTGTGGCCATTCGCGGCTCCAGGCAGAAGCAACATGGGCATATCCTCATAGTCACCGCGGGGACTGCGGACGTGCCCGTGGCGGAAGAAGCCCGTGTGACCGCAGAAGTGATGGGCAGCCACGTCGAGCGGCTATACGATGTCGGCGTCGCGGGTATCCATCGGCTGCTCGGAAGGAAAGATCGGCTGTTCGAGGCGCAGGTCGTGATCGTCGTTGCCGGTATGGACGGCGTCCTGCCGAGCGTAGTAGGAGGCTTGGTCCACTGCCCGGTCATTGCCGTGCCGACCAGCCGAGGCTATGGTGCAAGTTTCGGGGGAGTCGCTGCGCTGTTGACGATGCTTAATTCCTGCGCGGCGGGTGTGGGCGTGATGAACATCGACAATGGATTCGGCGCGGCCTGTCTTGCGCATCGGATCAATCTTCTAGGCAGCAGCCGAGACGAGCAGGAATTGCGCGATAAGCGAGAACGGTGAGATGCCGAACAAGTGGCGGCGGTCATCTCGCGCAACTCGCGCCTATCTTGCACGTCCCGCTGAGCCTTACTTCACTTCTAACATGCCTCGCTTCGGCCAAGCGACCATCACGGTGCGTAACCCCTTTTCTCCGTTCGCCAACAACTTTGTCCGCACTTCATACGAATAGGTACCCACCCCGGCGAGCTGCTTTCGGTGATCCTGGCCATCCCAAGCAAGTTCGATGGATACCTTCGATCGACCTGTCTCTCTATCCACAGCTGAGGGGACTGAGATGGTCTGTCGATGAGTGAGAAACCGAAGCGAGCTCTTCGACGGAGAACTAATGAGCGAGGTCACCTCCAAAATCGTAGATCCATCCACTTCTCTCGGAAGCTGTACCGTCACGGAAAACTGAAGAGGCCCGTTGCCTAGGGTATACGGCGTCGGGGCAATGGCGAGGCCGACAATCTTGAGTTCAGGCTCGGGCCTGGGAATGCGGGGGGGCTTCACCTTTGAGAGACTGTCGGTCGGAAAGAATGCCGTCAGACAAGCACAAAGCGTGAGAAATCCGACCAGGAGTTTCGTGCGATGGAGGTTGTGTGAAGTCTTCAACGAAAACACTGAACCTGCTTTCATGAATGAGGGCGGCGCGTTCGCCAGAATACACGATCAGTGTAACTCAACAGTACTCTCAGTGGGGATAACATAGCGTCCCTGGTGTGTCAACGAAGCGTCGATATTGAACAAGCGATTGCCGTTCGTCGACGCCTTCGGTAAGATGT
>JBKKBQ010000192.1:0-3604 GCA_046714015.1 Nitrospira sp. | reverse complement strand
GTGCCAGAGCCCAGTCAGCGATTGCTCTTGCGATGCGGCCATTGCCGTCGTCAAAGGGATGGATTGTCACAAACCATAGATGCGCCAGTCCCGCCTGTAAAACCGGATCCGTATCGTCTTTCTTGTTCGCTTCGCCCAACGCAGGAATTTTGTCATTTCCGCTTTCAGGCGCTTCGCCGTCGGAGCTTCAAAATGCACCTTCTCGTGGCCTACGGGCCCGGATACCACCTGCATCGGTCCCTTGGAATCATCCCACCAGGCGCCAACAACGATCTTGTGCATCCCGCTGCGACCTGTCGGGAAAAGCGCCGCGTGCCAGCCAAAGAGATGCTCCGCCGTCAGGGGTGCCGCAAAATTTTGTGTGGCATCAAGCATCATCTCAACCACACCTTCAACATGGCGGCCGGCCGGAATCGCGCCGGCAATATCCATCCCCAGCCTCCGGGCGATGGAAGAGCGCACCTGTTCCAGGTTGAGCAGTTCCCCTTCGATCTCGCTGGATTTCAAGACATCGAGAGTCAGCGTTTCCAAATCGGCCTCCTTGCGAAGGCCAAAGCCGATCGCTTCCATCCGCCCGATCAACCGACCCTGCCGATGGCGCACAGCAGCCAGTTTCGGGGCTACATGGCGCTCGCCACAATCGGCTACGTAATAAGGCGTATTGCTGCCACGGCAGTTGGATCGTTCATGATTTCAGCCATTAAGGTCGCCGTCATTGCCGTCATCGGTATAATTGCCTTCAACATGTTTCGAGCGGGTTCTAACACGCGTGTATTCGGTTAAAATGCTTCCAATGCCCTGTTCGATTTTCAGGATAACCCATCCCGCTCTGGCATAAACAAATGTGTAATTACCAGATCAGCCGGTGTCTGGCGAAACAACCGAAGGCCTACGTGACAGTTATACCGAAGGACGCGGTGGTCAAAGAGCTGCATGACGCCATTTTCAAGACGATGAAGAACTGTGAACCGTCTCGGTTTTCATCCCTTAATGAGCGACTATAACAGCGCATTTTGACGGGTCTTGACTTCAAAAAGTTCGACATTATTTAAAGCGCAGTTGACAAGCTGGACTGGATGGACGTGGTGAAGGGCTCACGGTCTTGGCCAGCTGTTAGAGCGGTTTACTCCGGCCCTTCACTCAGTCCTTCGTTCCAGCTTCATTAATCACTTTTTAATACATTCACAGGAGGTAGAGCTATGCCTAGGGGAAACGAACTGCCTGTCTTGTTCTCTAGCCGATCGGCCGAGTCACAGATTGATCGTCTGCTGGACGACGCTATCCACTCTGTGAATGGGTGGTCGCAATCATGGAGCCCAGCCTGCAACGTTTTTGAGAACAAAGAAGGTTTCACTGTTCAGATGGCTCTTCCGGGCTTGGATGCGAATCAGATCGATGTGCAGGTAGAAAACAACGTACTTCGAGTGAAAGGAGAACGGAAGCACGAGGAATCACACGGGCGGCAATGGTATATGCACGGGATCGGAGCCGGTGCGTTCTCATGTTCATTCAACCTGCCTGAGTATGTGGACCATGAGAAATCCATGGCCTCATATAAGCAGGGACTGTTAACAGTGACTTTCTCGAAGCGGGAACAGGCAAAACCGCGCACAATCATGATCGAGAGTCGGTAAAGGATAGCGACATTGCTCGTCCTCGCCGGCGGTCCTGGTTTCAGGCGCCGGCGGGACAAAAGAGTCGGGCAGTAACGCAACCGTCCTGAAGGGGTTAAACGAAGTAAAAGAAGGAGGATATTCCCCACGCTGTCTGAATTGCTACGCCTTGTTCCTGACGCAAAAGGAGTTGGAGTCCACATATGTAGTATGTGGAACATGATAAAGATGAGCGACTGAACATGTAGGGCAGGTCTATGAAAGGAGGTGGCTGGCCATGAAATTCCTCTACCGACTTATTGCCACCTGGCTTATTGTGGCCCCTTTCATGGTGGCATTCTTTTTACTATGACGGCTTATAGAAATGAAGATTGTATACCCGCGCCCTCCGCCCAAGAGGCTCCGGCGGTGCTTCGAGCGCTGCCGGACGGAGCGGGAAAAGGAGGCCGCGGTCAGGCAGATTTGGTGATGTATCATGCTGGTACGATCGGTTCTGATTGCTGACCCTGATTATGGCACCATTAATAGTCTCTCTTGCCTGTTATTCGACCACATTCGCACCATCGCCATAAGCACGTGTACGTCAGCCGAGGAACTCTCTCATAAGTTTGAGGGTTGTTCGTATGATACCGTTGTATTAAGCCCTCTGTTTCTTGCGGCCTATCGTTCCATTCGAAAGAAAAAGAATCAATTGCTCGCACCTCTTCTCGTGACGATCTGCCAAAGGGATCTCACGGTGGCCCAGGCGGTGCTCGAGGAGGACGTCTTTGATTTCATTGCGAAACCCGTCATTCCCCACGACGCCACTCAAACGGTCCGACTGGCGCTCTGGCAAAACCAGTGGCTGAGGTTGCTCGCTGCCAAAGAGAGAACGGCCGAACGATTCCACCAACACATGGAGGCCTTTCCTCATGATCGGAAGGCGGAAGGGGAATTTGTACGCGATCTTGATGCATTCGATCGCGCCTTCCAAGCCTTGCAGTCCGATATGCGATTGCTCGTGAATAGTGAGGACGAACGGGCTCTCTTCGACATAGCGGTTTCAGTGGAGCAGCGCGCGAGGAAACAGGCATTGGACAAACTTCTCAACCTGTGTAGGGAGCGTATGACAGAGGACGGTCCCTAGTCGTCCACCGTATCGGGATCGATGTAAGAATCGGCCAAGGCTCGGGCTGATCGTTCGCCTACTTTTCTAGGTCCGCTCTTCTCAAGCGACTCCGCCCACGTTCGTGTAAACCTACTGCCTCAGCGGACACCCTACCCATGAGACCAGGGAGTTGACTCACGGGAGGTCGAGATTATTCATTTCCTCGTAGCTCTCGGCAGGGTGATTAAGTCATGAAAGCCCGAGAATGGACGTGATGAAAGGAGGTAGGTGTATGAAGCTGTCACATTGGAATCCGCTCCGTGAACTCGAAGGCATTTCGGAACGACTTAACCGTTTTTTGTCCCATTCCAAAGGTCAGCAGAACGAAGCTCAGCAGATGTCAGGCAAAGAATTAATGACCGTCGCGGATTGGTACCCGCCCGTGGACGTCCTTGAAACAGACGCCGAGTATTACGTGAAGGTGGAAGTGCCGGAGGTGAACAAACGGGACATACGGGTAACCGTCGACAATGGAGTGCTTTTCCTCCAAGGCGAGCGGAAAGAAGAACCGGAACGTACCGGACATCGAATTCATCGCCTTGAACGGTCGTACGGTCGCTTTCTCCGGAGCTTCACGCTTCCGGATTCGATCGAGGTGGCACACGTGAAGGCAGAATTCAAGGAGGGGATGCTGTACATCCACTTGCCGAAATCTGCTCACACCCAAGTCAAAGTCATTGATGTTAAGGCGGCTTGACGAAGGCCCTACCAAACAATTGCAATCGGCAGCCAACGGCCCGTCTAGCAGGACGTGTTGCACCAAGGGACCTATCCGCTTATGATTTTTGGCTGATTGTCGTATGATTTTTGGCTGATTGTCGAAAGGGTGCGCACGATGCCCGAT